>DASQAH010000354.1:0-5129 GCA_035635835.1 Gemmatimonadales bacterium | reverse complement strand
GGGGGGGGCGGGGGGGAGAACGCCAGGGTTCGAGTGGGTCGAACAACTCCGGCTGAGCACCGCGGATGCGAAGGCGAGTGTCACGCCGGCCGGCGCCAAGGAGCCCATCTTCGCCGACTCCGGGACCTATCAGTTCCAGCTGAGCGAGGTGGCGCAGCTCTCGCTGGCGTGCCGGGTCCAGTTTACCGGCGGCCCAGATTGACCGCGCCTGGCGTCCTCGGCGGCCAGCCCGTCCTCATAGCCGCCGAGCTGAAGAGCCTGCTCGAGCCCTCGCAGCTCGCGGGGCTCGAGGTCACTTGGATCGCCAGCGACACGCCGACGCCGCCGGGCGACTTCGTCGCCCTGGTGCCGCTGCTGTCGCGCTGGGTGGGCGGGACGGAACTCAAGCACCTCCCGAAGTTGCGCGTCGTCGCCAACTGCGCCGTCGGCTACAACAACGTGGACGTCGTCGCCGCCGAACTGCGGAAGGTGATCGTCACGAACACTCCCGATGTCCTCACCGAGGCCACCGCCGACCTCACGTGGGCGTTGATCCTCGCCTGCGCGCGCCGGCTGATCGAAGGTGTCGACCTGATCCGCAGTGGGACGTGGACCG
Organism: Gemmatimonadales bacterium; assembly: GCA_035635835.1. Classification (GTDB taxonomy): domain Bacteria; phylum Gemmatimonadota; class Gemmatimonadetes; order Gemmatimonadales; family GWC2-71-9; genus 13-1-40CM-70-15. The sequence continues at coordinate 4,534 of DASQAH010000354.1, read as the reverse complement.
GCTGGCACCCGGGGCAGCTCCTCGGCCTCGAGCTGCGAGGCAAGACGCTCGGCATCTTCGGGGCGGGCCGGATCGGCCAGGCTGTCGGGCGGCGCGCGCCGGCGTTCGGGATGACGGTGCGCTACACCGCGCGTGCAGCGAAGCCGCGGTTCGAAGAGGAGACGGGTGCTGTACGGGTGGAGGTGGGGCGGTTGCTGCGGGAGAGCGACGTCCTGACCCTGCACGCCCCATCTACGCCGGAAACGACGGGGATCATCAATGCCGAGGCCCTCGCCCGTATGCGATCGAGCGCGATCCTGGTCAATACCGCTCGCGGCGATCTGGTCCGCGAAGAGGCGTTGGCGATCGCGCTGGAAGAGGGTCGCCTCGGGGCAGCGGGGCTCGATGTGTATGTGGACGAGCCGCGCATTCATCCCCGGCTCCTCGCTGCCCCCCGGGCGGTGCTGTTACCGCACATCGGGAGCGCGACGCACGAGACTAGGCGCCGGATGGCCGGAGTCGCTCTCGCGAATGTGCACGCGGTGCTGAGGGGCGAGCCCCCTTTGACCCCAGTGTATCGCTAGGTAGCTTTTAGCCCCGAGATGTCTCGGGCTGCGCGCACCACCCTCCTGGACGCCCGCGCGATGTCGCGGGCGCTTCAGCGTATGGCGGTTGAGATCCTCGAGCTGGCGCACGGCCCCGACGGCTTGGTCCTCATTGGCATCCAGCGGCGCGGCGTCGAGCTGGCCGCGCGGCTCGCCAAGCTGATCGAGAAGGACGAGGGCGTGAGCGTTCCCCGCGGCGCCCTCGATATCACCCTGTATCGCGACGATCTGGAGACGGTCGGCCCCAAGCCCGTGATCGGCCCGACCCATCTCCCGGGCGACCTGACCGGTCGGCACGCGGTCATCGTGGACGACGTCCTCTACACCGGTCGCACCGCGCGAGCCGCGCTCGACGAGCTGGCCGACTTCGGCCGGCCCCAACGCATCTCGCTCTGCGTCCTTGTGGACCGCGGCGGCCGCGAGCTGCCTATCCAGCCCGATATCGTGGGCAAGCAGGTCAAGGTCGGACCCGGCGAGCGCGTGGAAGTGCTGGTCGAGGAGCTGGACGGCGAGGACGTCGTCACCCTGGTCCAGGGCGGGCGGCCATGAGCGCCACCTTAGGCAAGGACCTCGTCGGGCTCGAGCACCTCTCGCCCGAGCAGATCCGGTTGATCCTGGATACCGCCGAGCCGTTCAAGGAGGTCTCGGAGCGACCGATCAAAAAGGTGCCCGCGCTGCGCGGGAAAACCATCGTCAATCTCTTCTTCGAGGCCTCGACACGGACCCGGATCTCCTTCGAGTTCGCCGAAAAGCGCCTGTCGGCCGACACCGTCAACGTGGCCGCTACCGGTAGCTCGGTGTCGAAGGGGGAGACTCTCGTGGACACCGCCAAGAACCTGGAGGCCATGCGGATCGACATGGTGGTGATCCGCCACCCGTCGTCAGGGGCGGCGCAGTTCTTGGGGAAGCGCATCCGCTCCAACGTGATCAACGCCGGCGACGGGAAGCACGAGCACCCCACCCAGGCGTTGCTCGATCTCCTCACCATGCGCGACAAGCACGGCAAGATCGCCGGACTCAAGGTGTGTCTGGTCGGCGACATCCTGCACTCGCGCGTGGCCCGGAGCAACCTCTGGGGTCTCACCAAGCTCGGGGCGAGCGTCGGCGTGTGCGGGCCAAGTACCCTCATGCCACGCGGTGTCGAGGAACTCGGCGCCACGGTGTTCCGGCGCATCGAGGAAGCGATCGAATGGGCTGATGTGCTCAACGTGCTCCGGTTGCAGCTGGAGCGCATGGAAAAGGGGTTCATCCCCAGCCTGCGCGAGTACTACCGAGTATTCGGTGTCACGCCGGAGCGTCTCGAGCGCGCGCCGCGCGCGATCACCATCATGCACCCCGGACCGATGAACCGCGGGGTCGAGATCGATTCCCGGGTGGCCGACGGCCCCCACAGCGTGATCCTGGACCAGGTCACGAACGGCGTGGCAGTCCGGATGGCGGTGCTCTATCTCCTGGCGGGTGGCCGCCCCGAGCTGGCCGAGGCGGCCCAGCGCAGTGCCCCCGGGGGGGGAGGGGGGGGCGGGACGGACTGATGCGACCACTGATACTGCGCGGCGGCCGGGTGATCGACCCGAGCCGCGGCCTTGATCAGAGCGCCGACCTGTTGATCCAGGACGGCAAGATCGCCGCCATCGCGACGGGGGGGGCGGGGGGGGGGGGACTGTCGGCGCCCGAGGCCGAGGTGCGGGACGTGGCGGGGCTGATCGTCGCCCCAGGGCTCGTGGATGTGCACGTGCACCTGCGCGAGCCCGGCAATGAGGACGAGGAGACCGTGGCGTCGGGCGCCCGCGCGGCGGTAGCAGGCGGGTTCACCGCCGTGTGCGCTATGCCGAACACCGATCCCGTGACCGACAACCAGGCAGCCGTTGGGTTCATCGTCAGGCAGGCCGTCCGTGCGGGCCTCGCGAGAGTGTATCCGATCGGAGCAGTGTCGGTCGGCCAGAGAGGCGAACAGCTCGCCGAATTCGGCGAGATGGTGGGGGCGGGAGCGGTGGCCGTGTCCGACGACGGCAAGCCGATCGCCTCTGGCCACCTGATGCGAACGGCCCTGGAATACGCGCGCACCTTCGATATCCCCATCGCCGACCACTGCGAGGAGCCGACGCTGGCCGCGGGTGGCGTGATGCACGAAGGGTTGGTCGCCACGCGCCTGGGCCTGAAGGGGATCCCGTCCGCGGCTGAGGAGATCATGGTAGCCCGCGACATCCTCCTCGCCGGGCTGACCGGTGGCCGGGTCCACCTCTGCCATATGTCAACGCGCGGCTCGGTCGAGTTGATCCGCCGGGCGAAGCAGACGGGGAGTCGGGTGACCGCGGAGGTCACACCACACCACCTCACGCTCACCGATGATGCCTGCGAGGACTACGACACCCACGCCAAGATGAACCCGCCGTTGCGCGAAGCGACCGACGTTGCCGCGCTCCGCGCCGGCCTCAAGGAAGGTGTCATCGACTGCATCGCTTCCGACCACGCCCCGCACGCCTACGACGAGAAGGACGCCGCGTTCGACGATGCGCCCTTCGGCATCGTCGGGCTCGAGACGGCGTTTGCCGTCGCCTATACCGAGCTGGTGCAGGGCGGTGTACTGACACTCCCCGAGCTGCTCGCCCGCATGAGCACAGTCCCCGCACAGGTGTTTCACTTGCCGGGTGGCACGCTCTCCCCCGGCGCTCCGGCCGATCTCTGCGTGCTCGACGTGGCGGCGCGGTGGACCGTTGATGCCGCGCGGTTTCACTCCAAGAGTCGTAACACACCGTTTCAGGGGCGAGCGCTTTCGGGTCGGCCCGTCCTCACGATCGTAGCTGGCCGAGTCGTGCACGATCACGGGGCCTTACCGGCGCGATGACCGCGGCCGCGACAGCCCGGCGGATCGTCGAGTGTTGCCGCCAGCTCGCCGCGCGAGGCCTGATCGCGGGACAGGACGGCAACCTCTCCGTGCGCCTCAGCCCGAACCGCGTGCTGGTGACGCCGGCCGGGCTTATCAAGTCGCTGCTCAAACCGTCTGACATCGTGGAAGTGGACGAGGCTGGGCGGCGGCGACGGGGACGCCGCAACCCTACGAGCGAATTGGACTTACATCTGCTGATTTTGCGGCGACGGCGCGATGTGGCTGCGGTCGTACACGCCCACCCCCCTACCGCCACCGGCTTTGCGACCGCAGGCGAAGAGCTGGATGCTTTTGCGCTGCCTGAGCTTATCTTCCAAATTGGGCGCGTGCCGCTGGTCCCCTACGGGACGCCGGGCACGCCGGCGCTGGGAGAACGAGTCGCGCCATTCCTGGCTGACCACGATGCGCTCCTGCTGGCCAACCACGGCGCCGTCACGCTTGGCCGGACGCTCGAGGAGGCGTGGATCAGGATGGAGAGCCTCGAGCACGCGGCGCGCATCCTGTGGACTGCCCGCTCGCTGGGGCGCGTGACGCCGCTCGCCCACGCGGCGGTCGAGCAACTCCAAACGCTCCGCGCGCGCACACACCGGGAGGGGGATGGCTAAAGGCTCGTCGAAAAGCACGGCAGCGATCCAGCGGCTGCTGGAGGAACGCCGCCAGTACGAGGCGTGGCTTGCCCGGCTCGACGCCGCGGGTGACGCCACGCCGGCATCGGTGCGCACTCGGGTAAAGGCCGACTACGAAGCGCGGCTGATCCAGGTCATCGACGAGCTCAAAGTGCACGCCGAGGCGGCGCGCCAGATGATCCTGCAGCGTCTAGAATTCCGCTCAGAGCTCCGGAAAAAGGAAGCACAAGCCGCCGAGCGGCTGTCGGAAACCGAGCTGCGCCACGCCGTGGGCGAGTACGACGAGACGCAGTGGAGCCAGGTCCACAAGGACGCGCTCGCGGAGCTGCTAGCGGTGCGCGAGGAGATGCAGTCGGTCGACGCCGACATCGCGCAACTCGAGCAGTTGGATCACCTGGTAAAGCAGCGGGCCGCGGCGCGGCCGGGAGCCGGGGGGG
>DASQAH010000353.1:0-4392 GCA_035635835.1 Gemmatimonadales bacterium | reverse complement strand
TGCCACGGTGTCGGGCATAGTCTCCATCGGACGTACACGGCCGCGCCCGTTCGCCGGGGGATGGGCGGTGCTCCATCAGGTGACGATGACGAGCGCCGGGCCGGTGGACTCCGCCCGTACTGACGCGAACGGCCGCTATCGCCTGCGGCTCCCCCTCGTCCCCGGCACTGCGCGCGCCACGCTCGACACCGCAGCGCAATACCTCGTCAGCGCCATGTATATGGGCGTGGCGTACTTCTCCGAGCCGCTACGCATCCGGTCGCCGGGGACTACGCGCGCCGGTCCGATCGTGGTGTACGACACCGTCTCCGGGACCACCGGTGTGCCCATCCACCTGCGTCGCCGGCTCGTCACGGTCGCCCGACCCAAGCACGACGGCACGCGCGGTGTGCTCGAGATCCTCGAGCTCTCCAACCCCGACAGTCGCACCCGCATCGCAGCCGACTCCGTGCGGCCGGTGTGGACCGGCGCCCTCCCCGCGGGCACGCTGCAGTTTCAGGTTGGGGCAGGCGACTTCTCCGCCGACGCCGTCGAACGCCGGGGCGACCTCGTCGGCCTGTACGGACCGGTGCCTCCCGGTACTGTACGGCAACTCACGTACAGCTACGTGCTGCCGGCCGGCCGGACCGCGCTCACCTTGCCGGTCGACCAGTCGACGGACGAGGTGGACCTGCTCCTCGAGGACACTACGGCGCGCGTCACCTCCCGCGCGCTCGAGCCGCTCGGCGTCGAGGCGATCGAGCAACGCCGCTTCGCGCGCTACCGCACCGGAGCGCTAGCCGCGGGAGCAGAGGTGATGGTCGAGCTGCCGCGCGCCCGCTTCCAACTGCAGCGCCAGTGGTGGATCATCGTCGTGCTGGCCGGCGCAGCGATGCTCTGGGCGTTGCTCGTGGCCTTGAGGCGAAAGCCATCGGCCATCACCCCTCAACCGTCGGCGAATGTCGTGACCGAGGGCTGAGGGCTCTTGCGGAATGACGGTGCCTCACCTAGACTGACTTCGTTGTTCGAGCGAACGGGGATTCAAGGAAGCCGGTGCGAGTCCGGCGCGGCCCCGCCACTGTAACGGGCACGACGTAGCGGCTCACAGCCACTGGGAAACCGGGAAGGCGAGCCGACCGCCCGAAGCCAGGAGACCTCTCCGTTCGCGCCACCTGCAGATCCCTCGCGGGAGGGATGGTGGCGCTGCGCACGAGGCGCAGGCGCTAGCCCATCTCCGCTCCGTCGGGGGTGGGCGTTTTGCTATGCGGCGCTGGGCTGATCGCATCCACCTCGCGGCACGGCTGCTCGTCTCCGTGGCGGTGCTCGGAGCGTGCGGCCGGGCGGGCGATCGCCAGACGGCGGCCTCCCAGGCGAGCGGCGCCCTCACCGTCACCGACGACGCCGGCCACCGCGTTACCCTGCCGGCCCCTGCCCGCCGCATCGTCTCCGTCGCTCCTAGCTCGACTGAGCTGCTGTTCGCCCTCGGGGCGGGGCCGCAGGTCGTCGGGCGCACGACGTGGTGCAAGTATCCGCCGGCCGCCCTGGCCGTACCGGTGATCGGAGACGGCTTGAACCCGAGCCTCGAGGCCGTCGCCGCGCGGCGGCCCGACCTCGTGGTCCTGTATCGCTCAGCCCTCAATGAGGCGGCGGCGGCGCAGCTCGCGCGCATCGGAGTCCCCGCGCTGGTCGTGAAGCAGGACCGCCTCGAAGACCTCGCCCGCGCGGCGCAGTTGCTCGGCGTCGTCACCGGCCACTCGTCCGCCGGCGACACCATCGCCGCGGCGATCGACGCGGTGCTGCGAACCCCGCCTCCGCCTCGTCACGTGCGGCTGGCCTTCGTGGTCTGGGACAACCCGCCGATGGTGATCGGCGCGGGGAGCTACCTCGACCAGATCGCGGGCCTCGCGGGGGGAGTCAATGTCTTCCACGACATCCCAGCAGCCTCGGCGACCGTATCGCTCGAAACCATCGCCGCGCGGGACCCGCAAGTGATCGCGGTGCTCGACGACTCGACCCCGGTAGGAGAGCCGGCCTATACGGCCCGCCCCGAGTGGCAGGTGGTTCGCGCCGTGCGCCTGCGAAGGTTCGTGCACCTGCCGGCCGACCTGTTCGGCCGCCCGTCGCCGCGCACCGCCGAGGCCGTGGCCGAGTTGCGGCGGCTGCTGGAGGCGTGGCGATGAGATGGCTCGGCCTCGCGGGCTTGAGCGTAGTGGCGCTTACGCTCGCCGTCGTGCTCGGTCCCGCGCACGTGGCCTGGGCCGACCTCGGCCGCTCCCCGATTGTCCGGGAGCTCCGCATCCCACGCGCGCTGCTCGGCTTCGTGGTGGGTGGCTCGCTCGCTGTCTCCGGGGCTAGCCTGCAAGCGCTGATGCGCAACCCTCTCGCCGATCCGTTTCTGCTCGGTCTCTCCGGCGGCGCGGGACTGGGCGCGGTGGCGGCGATCGCTCTGCACCTGGGGGGGCCCTGGGCGCTCCCGCTTGCAGCATTCGTCGGGGCGCTCGTCGCGCTAGGGCTAGTCTTTCGCCTCGGGCTCATCGGGGGCTGGGGGGGCGGGGTCGAGCTCGACCCTCGCGTGCTGCTGCTGGGCGGCGTGGCGGTCGGAGCCTTCGCCGGGGCGGTCATGACCGCGATCATCTCGGTCTCCGAGGCCGCCCAGCTGCGCAATGCGTTCCTCTGGCTCTGGGGCGGCTTGTCCGGCGCATCCTGGGACACGCTGCTCGTGTTGTGTCTCTACGTGCCCGTCCCGTTGCTCGTGCTGCTGGCGGCGGCACGGCCGCTTGACGTTCTGGCCCTGGGGGAGGAGCCGGCGCGCTACCTCGGGGCGGACGTCACCGCGCTGAAACGCCGCGTCTACCTCGCCGCCTCGCTGCTCACTGCGGCCGCGGTGGCCGTTTCCGGCGTGATCGGGTTCGTCGGACTGATGGTGCCACACTTGTGCCGCGGGGTCTGGGGCCAGCAGCACCGCGCCCTACTCCCGGCCTCGTTTCTCGGCGGCGGTGCCCTGCTCGTACTCGCCGACACCGCGGCCCGCGTCGCCGTCGCACCGCGCGAGCTGCCGGTCGGCATCGTCACCGCGCTGATCGGCGTTCCTCTTTTCGCCCTCCTGCTGCGTCGATGGACCGCGACCTGATCCTGGCACTACGGAACGTGTCGGCGCGCTATCCGGGTGCCGCGGGCGACGCCCTCAGCGGCGTCTCGCTCGACGTCCGCGCCGGCGACCTGCTCGCCATCCTGGGCCCCAACGGGAGCGGCAAGACGACGCTGGTCCGGATGGCACTCGGCCTCCTGGTCCCCGCGACCGGCACGGCCGAGGTGCTCGGCCGTCCGGCCACCGCTTGGCCGCGCCGCGATCTGGCCCGGGTGGTGGGCGTGGTGTCGCAGCGCGAGGAGAACCTCTTCCCCCAACGTGTGCGCGAGTCGGTGCTGCTCGGCCGCTACCCGCACCTGTCGGTGTGGGGGGGAGAACGCCCGGAGGACCACCTCGCCGTGGCGCGGGCGCTGGAGCGCTGCGACGTAACAGCCCTCGCCGACCGCTGGATCCGGACGCTTTCGGGGGGCGAGTACCAGCGCGTACGCCTGGCCCGCGCCCTGGCTCAAGAGCCGCGCGTGCTGGTGCTCGACGAGCCCACCGCCTCGCTCGACTTGCGCCACGAGATGGAGCTGTTCGAACTCGTGCGGGACTTGGTGGACACCCACGGACTGGCTGCTGTCGTGGTCACGCATCATGTGAACCTCGCGGCCCGGTTCGCCGACCAGGTCCTGCTGCTCGACGATGGCCGCTCGGCCGCCTCCGGCCCGCCCACCGACGTCCTGACCCGCGCTACCGTCGAGCGCGTGTTCGCGTGGCCGGTCGCCATCGAGCCGTTCGACGGCCGCCCGCAGATGATTCCCTTGAGAAAACCCTCGCCCTAACGCGGAGCCTACAATGCCCCTCGATCTCCTCCCTCGACGCTTCTCTGCGACACTGTTCGCGATTGCGGTCCCCGTCGGGCTCGCCGCCCAGGGGCGGATCGACACCGTGACCGTCACCCCGATCGTCGTGACAGCGACCCGGCTTCCCACGCCGGCCGAGGCGGTCGCGCCGACCGTCACCGTCCTTCAGGGGGACGCGCTACGCGCGCAGGGACTGGTCAGCATCGCCGACGCGTTGCGCGCCGTCCCCGGTGCAGCTGTGGTAGCTGCAGGCCCCTTCGGCGCTCAGACCTCGCTGTTCCTCCGGGGTGGGGAGAGCGACTACGTGAAGGTGCTGCTGGACGGGGTTCCGGTGAATCAGCCCGGAGGCGCATTCGATTGGGCGAACCTTACACTCGACAACGTCGACCGCATCGAGGTGCTGCGCGGTCCGGCGAGCGTGCTGTACGGCTCGGACGCGGTGACTGGCGTCGTGCAGATCTTCACGCGCGGAGCGGCGGG
>DASQAH010000352.1:0-12856 GCA_035635835.1 Gemmatimonadales bacterium | reverse complement strand
AGGGGGGGGGGATTTCGCCGCCGATTTCGACCTCTCCGATCTCGGCTCACTCGGCGGCTTGGGCGACCTGTTCTCGTCCATCTTCGGCAGGCGCGGCACGGGCAGGAGCGATGATGCCGAGGAGGCCGTCGAGGCAACCGTCTCCATCCCGTTCCGCGTGGCCGCGCTGGGTGGCAAGGTGCCGGTCACTCTGCCGATGACCGAGGTGTGCCCGACCTGCGGCGGCAACGGCGCCGCTCCTGGCGCGACGATCTCGACCTGCCCGGAGTGCAAAGGGCGAGGCATCGTGTCGTTCGGCCAGGGCAGCTTCGCGGTCAATCGCCCGTGCCCAGTGTGCCGCGGCAGGGGCAAGGTGCCCTCGGTGCGCTGCCCGACCTGCCAGGGCGGCGGCGAAGTGCGGGTGCAAAAGCGGTTGACGATTACCGTCGAGCCTGGGACCGAGGACGGCATGCGTGTCCGGCTGACAGGCCAGGGCACCAAGGGCCGGGGCGACGTGGTCGTGGTGTTCCGGGTCGAGCCGGATCGGTTCTTTCGTCGTGAGGGACTAGACATCATCTGCGTCGTCCCCATCAACCTCGCCCAGGCGCTACTCGGCTCCCGCATCAAGGTGAAAACGCTCGATGGGCGTAAGGTCGTCCTGAAGCTCCCGCCCGGCACGCAGCACGGGCAGAAGTTTCGTATCGCGGGCCAGGGGATCGAGAAGAACGGCCGCCGTGGCGATCAGCTCGTCGAAGTGCGGGTCGAGATCCCGGAGCACTTGACGCCGGAGCAGGAAGCGGCGCTCAAGACCTTCGCAGAGAAGACGGGGCTGAGATACTAGACCGCCTCACGCCAGGTCGGCGCACATCGCCAGCGCGCTCTCCGGGCATGCGTCGGTGAACTCAACCGACTGTTGGACGGCGGGGTCGACGTCAGTACGCAGGAGCCGGTGGAAGCCAAAGCGGAGGAAGAACACGCTTGCGGTGTCCGTGAGGAGGTACACCGTCTCCACGGCGTGGGCCCGCGCCAGGTCGAGTGCCGCGTTCGTGAGCTGCGCCCCGAGCCCCAAGCCCCGAGAGCTCGGCTCGACGGCGACCGACCGGAGCAAGGCGGCCCTGCCGTACAGCTCGAGTGCCGAGCAGCCGACGATCCGCACGCCTTCCCGGGCGACGAGCGTGGTCGCCAAGTGTTGCTCGAGCCCCACCTCGGGCATGTGGCAGCGCCGTAGGAGGTCGAGCACAGAGGGCAGATCCTCGGGGGCCGCTGAGGCGATAGCGACGTTCATCGGACTACAAACCTAACTTGCCCGCCCCCTCCAGAAATGCTTGATTCTCTTTGTCTTTGGAGCCTCACCCCCGTCGGGGCGGGGCGGCGTGACACTGGGGTGTAGGTCAATTGGCAGACCGCCCGGCTGTTAACCGGGAAGTTGGAGGTTCGAGCCCTCCCGCCCCAGCTGTGGCGCCATACGCGAGGAGATCCTGCACGCCCTGATGTTGACTCCACCGCTCCCTGAGCGCCCGCAGTCTCCCGGAGAGGAGCTCGCCAACACCGTCAGTCATGCCGTGGGCCTCTTGGCGACGCTCGTCGGGGCCCCGTTTCTCATCAGTCACGCGGTCAGACGCGGAAGCACCGCAGGCATCATTGGCGCGAGCATTTTCGCGTGCACGATCGTACTCTTGTATCTGGCCTCCACGCTCTATCACGCCTTGCCCCGTACCAGGGCTAAGCGGCTGTTCCGGCTCCTCGATCACGAAGCGATCTTCCTGTTCATCGCCGGCACCTATACTCCTTTCACCCTCGGCGTGCTCCGCGGCGTATGGGGCTGGAGCCTTCTCGGAGTTGTCTGGAGCCTCGCGCTCGTCGGGATCGTTCTGAATGCGGTTGGCGGCGTGCGCTACCGGCGGTTCTCCACCGCCGTCTATCTGGGCATGGGGTGGCTCATGCTGGTCGTGATTCGGCCGCTGTGGGTACGCCTGCCTCTGTCGGGTCTCCTCTGGCTCTTGGCTGGTGGACTTGCATACAGCCTGGGCGTCGCGTTCTTCGCGGCAAAGCGCCTCCCCTACAGCCACTTGATCTGGCATCTCTTCGTCCTGGTGGGGACGAGCTGCCATTTCGTCGCGGTCCTGCTGTACTCGGCTTGACCGCGCTTCAGAGCTTGTAGGTCCGCTTCGCCAGCTCATAGGCGAGCGCCCGTGCCATGGGGCGCGCATCACCGAGGTCGATCATATGGCGTGCGACCAGCCCGGCGAGGAAGTTCGCGTCCACGCGACGGGCCAGGTCGTGCCGGGCGGGGATGGAGCAGAAGGCGCGCGTGTCGTCGTTGAAGCCGGCCGTCTTGTAGATCCCCGCCGTCTCGGTCGTCCGTTCCCGGAAGCGCCGCATTCCTTCCACCGAGTCGTGGAACCACCACGGGGGACCGAGCCGCACAGCGGGATAGTGGCCGGCCAGTGGGGCGAGCTCGCGGCTGTATGTCGCTTCGTCGAGCGTAAAGAGCACGAGCGTGAATCGCGGGTCGTTACCGTAGGCATTGAGCAGCGGCCGCAGGTTGCGCGTGAACTCGGTGGCGACTGGGATGTCGCCGCCCCGATCGGGGCCGAACTGCTCGAACAGCGGCCGGTTATGGTCCCGCAGCGCTCCGGCGTGAACCTGCATCACAAGTCCGTCCTCGAGCGAGAGCCGTGCCATCTCCATCAAGAGGTGCGCCGTAAAGTGGCGCTCGTCTGCAGGCGTGGCGTTGCCCTGCCGCGCTCGCTGAAACAGGAGCTCCGCCTCATCGGGCTGGAGCAGAGTCGTGTAGGGCTCGAGCACGGCGTGATCGGTGGCGGTGGCCCCCATGCGCTGGAAGAACACTCGGCGCGCTGCCAGGGCGCGGACAAACTCGGTGTAGTCCGCGAAGGGCGCGCCATGCTGCCGGCGGAGCGCCTCGAGCTCGGCTCCCCAGCCGGGGGCCGCGATCGCCAACAGGGCATCGGGTCGGAAGCAGGGGACGACCCGCCCGCGCCACCCCGACTCCCGGATCGCCCGGTGGTGGTCGAGCGGATCACTCGCTTTGTCGGTGGTGACGAGCACCTCAATGTTGAACCGCTCGAACAGCGCCCGTGGCCGGAACTCCGGGGAGGAGAGTTTCTCCTTGAGGGCGCCGTAGATCCGCGACGCCGTTTCGCCCGACAGCCGGTCGGGGACACCGAACACCTCGTGCAGCTCGTAATCGAGCCAGGCACCCGTGGGCGTCCCGTGGAACCGGTCGTAGTGGTCCGCAAAACGTTGCCACACCTTGCCCGGATCCGCCTCGACCGGCGCCCCGTCGCGGCGGGGGATGCCCAGCGATTCGAGCGGGACACCGTGAGCGTAGAGCATCCGCAGGATGTAATGGTCCGGCTCGACGATCAGCGCGGCGGGCTCGGCGAACGGCTCGTTGGAGGCCAGAACCTGCGGGTCCACATGCCCGTGGGGTGACACAATGGGCAGACGCCGCGTCTCCTCGTACAGCTCACGCGCGACGCGGCGCACGCTGGGGTCGGGATCGAAAAAGCGGTCGGCCTCGAGGACGGCAGCCACAGCGCTCACCGACTCTCAGGTCGAGGCTGTGCTGACGCGGTGCCCGCGAGGCCGATGAACGGGCAGAGCGGAGCACGGATCATCGCGTGCGGTCCGATGCGGGGATCGGCGAGCGCGTCCCGGCCGCCGCGCTCACCTGCGCGGGCGCTAAGCCGGGGACGAGGAGGTGTATGATGGCCCACGCGGACACGTACGCCAGGCCACAGACCAAGAAGATGGGTGTGTAGTTGTGGCCGGTCGCGTCGAGAATCCGTCCTGTCGCGCGCTGGAACAGGACTCCGCCCACGGCCCCGGCGAAGCCCGCGATCCCGATCACCGAGGCCACGGTGGCGCGGGGGAACATGTCGCTTGCCAGCGTATACACGTTGGCGGACCAGCCTTGATGCGCGGCCGCCGCCACGCCGACCGCCAGCACGGCGGTCCACATGCTCCCCGCCCGCGGCGCGAGGGCCGTCGGCACGATCGCCAGCGCCATAAGAAGCATCGCGGTCTTGCGCGCCCGGTTCACCGTCCAGCCTCGTTTGATCAGACGGCTCGAGAGCCACCCGCCGCTGACCGACCCGATGTCGGCCACGAGGTACACAACCACAAGGGGTAGCGCCACCTGCGAGAGTTTGATGCCGTACGCGCTGTCGAGAAACTTGGGGAGCCAGAACAAGTAGAACCACCAAATCGGATCCGTCATGAGCTTGCCGACCACGACGGCCCAGGTCTGCCGCCGTCCCAGGAGCTGGGTCCAAGGGACGCGGCCCTCGACCGCGTCCGGTGGATCGCTGCGGATATGCGCCAGTTCGAGGGGCGAGAGTCGCGGCTGTGACTCCGGGCTGCGATACAGCGCGAGCCACAGCGCGAGCCACAGAAAGCCGAAAGAGCCCGTGATGATGAACGCCCAACGCCAGCCGAAGCTCAACGCGATCCAAGGCACGAGCAGGGGCGCGACGATCGCGCCGGTGTTGGTGCCGGCGTTAAAGATCCCGGCCGCGAGGGCCCGCTCGCTCTTCGGAAACCACTCTGCGAGCGTCTTGATGGCGCCCGGAAAATTGGCCGACTCGCCCAAACCGAGCAACGCGCGCGCGGCCGCAAACCCCGCCGTCGTACGGGCGAACGCGTGCCCGATCGCCGCAACGCTCCACGCTACGACCGCGACCGCGAACCCGCGACGCACGCCGACGCGGTCGAGCCACCGCCCGGCCACGAGGAAGCCACACGCATACACGAGACTGAACCAGGAGACCACGTCGCCGTAGTCCGTCTCTGACCAGTGCAGCTCCCGCTGCAGACTGGGCGCGAGGATGCTCAAGACTTGGCGGTCGACGTAGTTGATGGTCGTGACCACGAACAACAGCGCGCACACCGTCCAGCGGAAGCCGATGCGCGATGGCGTCACGGGCTAGGGCAACCGGCGGACAGACCGGCCAGCGCGCCGCGCATATACGCAAACGACTGCTTCATCCCCGGGAGGGGAGCGTCCGCGTCGATCTCGTACTCGAGGTTGACGCAGCCCCGGTAGCGAATCGCCTGCAGCTGCCGGAAGATCTCGGCGATGGGGATCGCTCCCTCACCGACGATGCATTGACTGTCCTTCACCTTCAAATCGCGCAGGTCCTTCATGTGCATGTCGAGGAGGCGCGGGCCGGCGTCGGCGATTGCGCGGACAACATCCGTACCCGTCCGGACCGTGTGCCCGACGTCGAGGCACAGCCCCATCCGGCCATCCATGCTCTTGACCGCCCGGAGCACGTCGTAGGGAGACGGAAAGTCCTTATCCTCTGGCCCGTGGTTGTGAATGGCCACTTGAATGTTGTATTGCGTAGCGAACCGCTCGATGCGCGGCAAGAACCTCGGGTCGGCCGTCGCCGTGATGAGGGGCATGCCGGCCGCTTTGGCGTACGCGAAGTATCTCGCCACGTCGGCATCCGAATCCTGCTCGAAGGTGATGACGCCGCCGCCCACGATTTGCAGTCCTGCCGTTTCGACCTCATGCCGTGCCGCCACCAGGTCGGCCGGTGAGAGCTCGTAGGGAAGGTGCATCGACTTGAGGTTCACGTATCGGATTCCCAGCGCTTTCACCATCTCGATCGCTTTGTCGCGCGGGAAGTTTCGCAGCGAGTAGCTCGCCACCCCTAGTCTCGTGGTGGGCGGTGGGGGGAGGGGGAGGGGGGGAGTGTCGGCCGCCCCCGCGAGAACCGGGTCCGCGCTCCCGGCCACGCCAAGCGTCGCGGCTGCTACACCGGCTAGGCTGGCCGTGAGAAAGCTGCGGCGCGTGATGCGCTCCCGCGCGCGGACAGCGTCAGTGGGTGGTGGAGTTGTGATGTTCATGGAGGTCACGTGCGCCCTCGATGTATGAGGTTTGGGAAGCTGTCAGCCGTGAGTACCTCGCGCAACGAGACCGTCGCGGCAATCCAGGGAGCCTGAGGTCGCTGCCTGATGTGCGGAGTCATACGCCCGTCTCCCGCGTCAGCCCATCCCACAGTCCCTGCAGGTACGTCGCCCCGAGCGCGCGATCGTAAAGGCCGTACCCGGGGCGCCCTTGCTCCCCCCAGATCATGCGGCCGTGATCCGGACGCATCGGACCGGTGAACCCGACGTCGCGCAGGGCCCGCAGCACCGCCGAGAGGTCTACGCCGCCGCACGCCGACGGATGTGCCGTCTCCTCGAAGCGCCGCTCGCCCGTGACGCGGACGTTGCGACAGTGCGCGAAATGGATGCGGTCCTTCGCTACGCTCGCAAGGCGGCGTACCATTGCTGGCAGGTCGTTCTCGGGGAGCGCGCCGAGCGAGCCGGTGCAGAACGTCACTCCGTTCGCCGGGCTGTCTACCAGAGCGACCAGGCGTTCGAGATCCGGGCCGCGGCAGATGATCCGCGGCAGTCCGAAGACCGGCCACGGTGGATCGTCGGGATGAATCGCCATGCGCACGCCTGCCTCGGCAGCCGCCGGCACGACCCGCTCCAGGAAGTAGGCGAGATTGTCCCACAGGCGTTCGGCGTCGACGTAGCGGTAGGCGGCGAGGAGAGCCCGCAGCTCGTCGGGACCATATGCGGTGGCCCATCCCGGGAGACTGCCCGTCCCACGCGTGAGGTCCAGCTTGGCGATTGCCCGATCGTCGTATGAAAGCGTTGTCGAACCGTCCGCGAGCGGCATCGCCAGATCCGTGCGCAGCCAGTCGAACACCGGCATGAAATTGTAGCACAACACCGGAATACCGAGCTCCCCCATGGCCCGGAGGCTCTCGCAGAAATTCGCGATGAACCGATCGCGGCCGGGGCGGCCCAGCTTGATGTCCTCGTGCACCGGGATGCTCTCGACGACCGCGAACTGGAGGCCCGCCGCATCGATCTCCCCTTTGAGGTGCTCCAGCTCCTCACGCCTCCAGGCCGCGCCGACCGGGACGTCGTAGAGTGCGCTCACGACCCCAGCGACGCCCGGGATCTGGCGAATGTGGGCCAGCGGGATCGGGTCCTCGCGCCCGAACCAGCGGAACGTCATGTCCATGCGTGCATCAGCTGCTCGATCTCCTCGCGGGTGACGCGGTTCCAGTCTCCCGGGACAGTGAGCTTCAAAGCGCCGGCCGCGGCCGCGAATTCCACCGCCTCGGCCGGCGGCCGCTCGGCCAGGAGCGCGGCGATCAGCCCCGCAGCGAAGCTGTCGCCGCCGCCGACGCGGTCCACGACTCTGACGTCGTGGTGGCGGCTGCTCCACACCCTTCCCGTCTCGGCGTCGTACAGGGCCGCGCTCCAGCGGTGTTCGGTGGCGGACAGCACTTCACGCCGAGTCAGCGCCACGCGGCGACAGCCGAACCGGTCGGCGAGGCGCGGTGCGAGCGCGGCGTCGTCGGCCTCGATGCCGAGCATCGCCCGCACGGCATCACGGTTCCCGATCAGCAGCTGCGTCTCCCGTACCAGGGGCTCGATGATTGGCCGAGGGTCGCGGTTCTGCCAAAGGGCCGGCCGGTAGTTCAAGTCCAAGCTGACGCCCGCCCCGCGCGCACGGGCCGTCGCAATGGCCGCGACGAGCATGGCGTGGGGGCCTTCCCCGAGCGCGGGCGTGATCCCGGAGCCATGAAACCAGGTCGCTCCCTCGAGTACCCGGTTCCAGTCCACCATGCTCGCCCTAATGTGCGCGAACGCGGAGTGTGCCCGGTCATAGACGACCCGGCTCGCCTGGATGTCCGCGCCCGGCTCGACGAAATAGATCCCTATCCGCTCGTCACCCTCCCCACGCACCATCCGCTCCGTCCCGACTCCTTCGGCCTTGAGCGCGTCAAGCGCCGCGGTGCCGATCGGGTTGTCCGGCAGTCGGCTGACGTAGTCCGCGCGCACGCCGAGGTGCGCGAGACCGACGGCGACGTTCGCCTCGCACCCGCCGAAGCTGGCGCGGAGCTCTGGAGATTGCAGGAGCCGCTCGTGACCGGGTGGGCTCAGGCGCAGCATCAGCTCGCCAAACGTGACCACGCGCGGAGCCTGGCTCACGCCGGCGCTCCCGTGAGGCGGCTCCGGGCGGCCGCCACGCTCTCAACCAGCGCCCGGGCCCGGGCTGTCAGCTCGGCCCACGCCTCATCCCGGACAAGCGATGCGCTCACGAGCGCACTGCCCACACTCACAGCGACCGCGCCGGCTCGGATCCACTCGCCCGCGTTCTCGAGCGACACCCCTCCCGACGGCACCAGGCGTAAGAACGGCAGCGGCGCGAGCACTTCCCGGATGTAAGGGGGACCGAGTAGGCCAGCGGGAAACAGCTTCACCAGTCGCGCGCCAGCGCGCCACGCCGCCAGCAGCTCCGTCGGCGTAAGCGCCCCAGGGATGTAGGGAATGTCTAGGTCGCGGCAGCAGCGCATCACGCCCTGATCGAACGTCGGGCTCACGACGAACCGGGCACCGGCGGCGATGACATCTCGGGCGGCCTGCTCGTCGAGTACAGTGCCCGCGCCGATGACGCATTCGGGGGCACCGTCGCCCGAGGCGAGCTGCTGGATTGCTTGGAGCGCGCCAGGCGTCGTGAGTGTGATCTCGATTGAGTTCACTCCGCCAGCGGATAGTGCTGCCGCGACGGCGGGGACGCCGGCGGCTTGTTGCAGCCGCACGACCGCGATCACGCCGCTCGCGAGCGCTACGTCAATCATGGGCGAGCACCGCTTCCACGCCGTCACGCTCCAGCGCCACGAGCGACTGTGTCGTGGTCTCGAGAAACCCCGGGACCTGGGCGAGAGGAGAGCCCCACAGGGTCTCATCGGCGAGGGCGAGGGCGGCCAGCCGCTCCAGCCGTTCTCGAGGCACGAGGCCGGGAGCGCCATCCGGGTCCACGCTCAGCCAGTGCCGGGTGACGAGCGGGAGGTCGGCGTCTACAATCGGATACCTCTTCCCACGCCACCACCCCTGCGCGTCCTCACGGGTTGGCTGGCCGCCCGAAACCGGACGCAGGAAGCGCAAATGCGCCGCGCAGGCGAGAGCGAGGCCCGGAGGCGCTCGGTGGCACTGAGCGCCGAAGCCCACGATCGCCGGCGCGACACGGACTCGCATCTTCATGATCTGGTGCGTCGCGATCACGCGCCATTCGTGCTCAAGCCACGGGTTGCCCAGGCGCTCGATGACACTCGTCGCAAACCCCTCTGCCGCTGCGGCGGGCAAAGCGGCCCCGGGTACGAGCTCGTCGAACAGCACGCGCCGCAAAAACGAGCCGAGGCTCTTGTGAAGGGCTGCCTCTCGCACCGTTCGCACTCCGGCCAGCAGCGCGAGCGGGGCGATCGCCGTGTGCAACCCGTTCAGCAGTCGCAGCTTGCGCTCTGCGTACACCGTGATGTCGGACGCGAGCACGACCGACTGGGAAAGGGGGGGAGGGGAGAGGTCGATTGGGAATGCTGACCGGAGCACGGCCGGATCTCCTTCGATCGCCCAAAACGCATACGGTTCCGTGATCGTCAGGATCGCGTCAGTGTAGCCGAGCTGCGCTTCGAGGGTCTCGAGTTCCCGCGCCGGCGGCGTGCCCGTCGTGATTCGATCGACGAGGGAGGAGCAGAACCGCACGTGACGCGCGATCCAACGGCGAAACTCATCCGCCCGTTCTGCCCGCGCCGCCAGGCGATCGACCATCGCGGCGAGGCGCGGCCCGTTGTCCGGCACGAGCTCGGTAGGGATCACGAACAGGGAAGGCCCGTCGGGTAGCCGCGTGAAGCGGGTGTGGAGGATGTCCGCTAGCTTGGCCGGGAAGCTCGCCGGTGCTCCCTCACCGCTGTCCTGGCCATCCACTCGGAAGCCGGCTTCAGTCACGTTACTGACAATCACCCGCAGTTCCGGATGTGTGACGGCCTCCCGCACAGCCCCCCACTCCGTCGCTGCGACGAGCGCGCGGGAGATGGCGCCGACGAGACGTGTCCGCTCGAGCGGCGTCCCGTCTTGCACGCCGCGCTCCACCAGCGTGAACAGGCCGTCCTGAGCTCGCATGACGTGCGCATTGCCGTTCGGAGTGCTTTGCACGGCGACGATCCGGCCGTTGAAAGCCCCGGCGCGATTCGCGGCGTCCACGGCCGCGGCCACCAGCGCGCGCAGCAGCCTTCCTGTGCCGAATTGCAACACCCGCTCCGGCAGCGCCTCGCGGCGATACGCGTCGGCCGGCCAGTGCGCGCGGCTCAGACGAGGAAGGCTCACCGGAGACCGATCGACGTCAGCCTTTCAGCACCGGAATCCCTTCGAGGAACTGGTCGACGCGGGGACTGCCGATGACCGGCCGCACGTGCTCGGTCACCAGGCGACCGAGGCGGGGGATGTCGTCCTTGTTGATCCCGGCCGCAGCGAGCGCCGCGAGCAGACCAGCTGGCCCGGTCACGGCGGCCATCTCGCCGGTGCGGCCGCTGCTCATCAAGGCGCGGCCCATCATCCGCTCGGCGTTGGGGATCGCGTGCTTCACCTGCTCGAAGGCCTCTTTGTCGATCGCCATGCGCAACGCCATCAGGACCGCGCCGATCCCCTTCTCGGCCTTGCCCTCGTCGATTTCCAGGTTGGCGGAGACCAGCTCAACGAGTTCCATGGGACACAAGAATAGTGGATCGGGGGATAGGTGGGTAGACGGACGGCTAGACGTCCAGATGTCCGGACGTCTAGCCGTCTCGTAGCCCGTTTCGCTACTGCCCGACGGTGAAGTCCACTCGCTTCAAGACCGCCCCACCGGCATCGCGCACTTCGATATGCCACGCCCCCTTCCAATCGGCCGGCACCGTCTTCTTACTCCACGTCCGCCACGGCGAGCCACCGACCTGCAGCTCCACGTCGGCGACCTGAGTATCGCCGTGGAACCATACGTGGTGGATTGCAGTGGCCGCTCCGGCCGGCGCTCCCGACACCTTCGTGAAGAACACCAGCGTCCCGATGGTATCGGGGAAGGCCCTGCCCGTATCCTGTGGCATGCGATCCACGACCGTGCGCGCCACCACCGCTTCGGCGACCACGACCGCCGGGGCAGGGGTGGTGGCGGGGGCGGGGGCGGGGGCGGGGGCGATTTTCGCCTTCGAGGTATCCTGTGCGGCGAGCGGCCCGGCCGCCGCGATCAGCAAGAGAGTGCCTAGTATCCGACTCATGATGGCTCTCCTGTTTGGGTCGTCCGTTGTACGGCGCGGCGGCGGCGAAGTTCCAACGCGCTCCCGATGCCCGCTGCGAGCAGGCAGCCCAAGGCCGTCCCCGCCGCCTGGAACTTGATCTGATACTCGAGCTGCTTCCAATGGCACTTGGGCCCGAAGACCGGGCCAACCAGGTGGCCGCAGCTGGGCTGGGAGAACGCGAATCCCCAGCTGGCCCCAACCCCGAACACCAGCGGCAGGATTGCCAGAAAGAAGTGCCGCATCACGATGCCCATAAGTCCCCCTTCTGTGGTTCAACGCCCCCGCGCGATCGGCCAGCGCTCCACCACCTGCCCGTCCCGCACTACTTGGTATTCGTCGAACTGGGCGACGGTGAGGCAGGAATGGTTGGGCAGCAGTTCAATGCGCTGACCGACGCTGAAGCGGCCGTCGATCACCGCGGCCGAGGCGGCGCGAATGATCCCATGCTCCTGGGACAACGCAGCGACGGTCAGCTCGGGATGGCCCTTCACCGCGCCCATCGCCTGCGGCAGGTTCCCGTGACTCGGCCCCGCGTCTTTCGACAGCGCTAGCGCGCCCGCATCCAGGATCAACTGCGCCGCGCCCGGCTGATGGGACACGACCGTCGCCAACACCGTGACGCCGACGTCGCTCCACTCGCAGCAACCGATCAACACCATGGTCCGGTCGTAGAACACATAGTTGCCGGGCCGCGCCTCTGTGACGCCGGTCAGATCCCGGGCTGCGGCCATCGCGGGCGTCGAACCGACGCTGATTCCGCGCACTGGTATCCGCTCCGTGCGCAAGCGTTCAGCGAACTCGACCATCACGCGCCGCTCCGACTCGGCCACGATGGCCGCTTCCGCCTTGCTCGTTGTGCGGTAGGCATGCCCCGAGTGACTGAGGATGCCGTCGAACACCAGCCCCCGCTCCCGGCCCAGCGCTTGTGCGACCTCGTGTGCGTAGGGCGAGGCCGGATCCACGCCCGCGCGGTGATTGCCGCAGTCCACCTTGAGCCACACGTGCAGCCCCGAGCCCGACAGTGCCTGGGCAGTCGCGAGGTCGTCCACCACAACGCGCAGCACCGCCCCCGTCTCCTCCACGATACGCTTGACGTGCGGCAGATGCGTGGGGTCCAAGGGGAACGCCCAAGTGAGGTCTGGCATCCCGGCGCGGGCGAACGTTTCCGCCTCGACGAGTGTGGCGACGGTCAAGCCCACGGCACCGTGCGCCAGCTCGCGACGCCCCAGCTCTACGCACTTGTGCGTCTTGGCATGCGGGCGCAGCGGCACGCCGAGCCGCCGAGCGCGCTCGGCCATGAAGGCCAGGTTCCGCTCCACGACGTCGAGGTGGAGCAACAGGGCGGGGGTCTCGAGGTCGTACACCCTACACGCGCACGGGTTGAGGGCTCGGCCGCAAGAACACGAGCCGGTGAGCGGCGAGGGCGGCGAGCAGCAGGAGCGCTCCCCACACGTAGTTGTACCGTCTGAGGAAGCCCAAGGCGTCCGGGTACAGGTGATCGAAGGTCAGTAGGCCGGAGAGCAAGACCCCGGCGACACCCAGTGCCACTCGCCAGACGAGCGCCGCGCGTCGTTCCTGCGGCGCAGGCAGTGTGAGCGCCGCGACCCAGGCTGGGATCGCGAGCAGCTGGTAATAGAACCAGCCGATCGGGGACACCAGCACTGCGAGGATCGTGACGAGGCCCACCTCGTATAATGGCCCTTCTGGACCCACCGTCCCTCCCCCCCCCG
>DASQAH010000351.1:0-2376 GCA_035635835.1 Gemmatimonadales bacterium | reverse complement strand
GAGGTGCGGCGCAACGGCCAGTCGATCGAGCTGACGCCCAAGGAGTATGCGGTCCTCGAGTACCTCGCGCGCCACCAGGGCCGTGTCATGCCGCGGACGTTGATCACCGAGTACGCCTGGGACTACCACTTCGATCCCGGGACCAACATCGTCGACGTAGTGATCACCCGGCTTCGCAAGAAGATCGACGCCGGGCGCGAGCCGAAACTGATCCATACGGTCCGCGGCGTCGGCTACGTCGTGAAGGCGTGAGATGGAAACGATTCGCGGGCGCCTGACCGCGTGGTATTCGACGGCGCTGGTGCTCACACTCGCCGCGTTCGCGATCGTGCTGTACGTCACCCGCCGCACCGCGTCGTTTCACGATCTCGATCAGCGCATCGCCTCGGAGGCCGATCTCACGGCCGGCATCCTGACCGGTGTGTATCGCGCGGGCGGCGTCGTCGTCCAGCGGCGGCCGGGGCAGCAGCCGACGTTGTCGCAAGAGCTCGCGGCGACGCTCGAGGCGGTCCCCGACTTCCTCATCATCACGACGCGTGAAGACAGCGTGCTGGGCGCGTCCTCCGACGCACAGGCGCTCACCTTCGGCGAGTTCGAGCAGCTGCGGCGCCTGGTGCATGCGGCGCGCCCCGGGCGCACCACCGGCATGCTGCGCATCGACCCGAACGGCCCGACGTTGCATTACGTAGTCCTGCCGCTGCGCGACGCCGGGCCGCAGGTCGGCGCGCTGCTCGCCGGGGCGAACATCGCGAGCGCCGAGCTCGGGGCGCAGCAGCTGCTCTCGACACTCCTCCTGATCCTCGTGCCCGGCCTCGCCCTGGCGATCCTCGTGGGCAGCTTCATCTCGCGCCGGGCGCTGGCCCCGGTCGATCGGATCATCGAAGAGGTCCGCGAGATCAGCGACGGGCGCAGTCTGCACCGGCGGCTGCCGGTACCGATGGAGCGGGACGAGCTGGGGCGGCTCGCCGTCACGCTCAACCAGATGATGGGCCGGCTGGAGCGCAGCTTCGCTGCGCTGCACCGCTTCACCGCTGACGCGAGCCACGAGCTGAAGACGCCACTTACCGTCGTGCGTGCCGGCGTGGAGCGCGCAATCGCCACGCCCCACCTGCCGCGCGAGACGCTGGAGGCGCTTGCCGAGACACTCCAGGAAGCCAAGCGCATGGCTGAGCTCGTGGACGCCCTCCTCACGCTGGCCCGCGCGGACGAGGGCCGCGCCCCGCTGCAGCGTGAGCCGGTCGACCTGAGCGAGCTGGTGCGGGAGACGCAGGAAACGGGGGAGCTGCTGGCCGAGGAGGCGGGGGTGGCCATGGACATCGCCACCCCTGGGGAGCCGCTCGTGCTCGACGTGGACAAGAGTCGCATCCGGCAGCTGGTGCTGAATCTGATCGAGAACGCCGTCAAGTACACGCCCCGCGGAGGTAGCGTGCGCGTCAAACTGGGGCAGGAGGACGGTCTGGTGACCCTCAGCGTCGCCGACACCGGTATCGGCATCGCGCCGGGCGATCTGCCCCATGTGTTCGACCGCTTCTGGCGCGCAGATTCGGCGCGCACCCGCACCAGCGAGCGGCCCGGGACAGGGCTGGGTCTCGCCATCTGCAAGTGGATCGCCGAGGCGCACGGCGGCCGCATCGACGTCGCGAGTCGCCCGGGCCGCGGCACGACGTTCACGGTCGTACTGCCCCGACAGGCGGACACTCGGACGGTCGGAGCGTCGGACGGAACGGCCTGAGCCGGTTTCCTCACCGGACGGACACCGATCTGTAATCTCTCCTCCATAGCAGGCTAACTGTCTCATTGCATCGTAGGGGCGACTTCTCCATGCGAGGCGCTTGTGTTCCAAGTGCTCTTGGAGTCTCGCCCTCCCAACTCTGGTCGGCCGCTTTTCCCAGGCGGTACGCTTGCCGTTGCTGTTCACGTAGGCCTGATCGGGCTCGCGCTCTGGGTGACCGCATCCCGTGGCGCTGCTCCACCACGCCGCCCCAGAATCGTCCAGATCTATCCTCCCGTAGCTCCCGCACCGGCAGGTAGCGGTCCGGTCCTACCCCCGAACCCCGTTCCGCAGGTCGATCTGGGGGACCTGCATCGGATTCCCTTGCCCGATGCGACGATCAGCCCGTTGACATTGGTGCTCGATCCCGGGACCCCATGGCGCACCTCGCTGGCGGACGTCGGTGGCGATTCCCGGCTCTCCGCTGCCGGCCCGCTGACCCTTGATGTCGTGGATGAGCGCCCCGAGGTACTCACCGGCCCGCCGCTCTCCTATCCCGAGCCTCTGCGCCAGGCGGGCATTGGGGGGCGCGTGCTTGTGCGAGCAGTGATCGACACGCTGGGCCGCGCCGAGCCTGCGTCGGTAATGGTCGTGGTTAGTCCCAA
>DASQAH010000350.1:0-12049 GCA_035635835.1 Gemmatimonadales bacterium | reverse complement strand
GGGGGGGGGGGGGAGGGGGGACGCACCGTTCTGAGCTTGGGCCCTCATGCAGACGGCGACGACCAGTGAGAGCGGCAGAAGCGCGCGACAAGCGGACACGGCGGCCATGGGGATCCCCCGATGCACACGGATTGACAGCGGCGGCGAGCAACTGGCCCCTATATCCCCCCAGTGCGGGCCGGAGCGCAAGAGCGGAAGGGCCTGCGTATGGTGTAGGAGCACCATCTCCTGACCCCTGACCCGATCAAGAGCGCTCCCGAATGACTCTCCTTGCTCACAGCCGCCGCCGGCCCAGTCCCGAGATCCTGTTCGCCGGGAGCGCAATCCTCCTCTTTGTTGTAGCCCTACTGACGGATCAGTGGATCTACCACCACTTCACCCTCCCCGGGGTCTACGACCGCGCCTGGGGTCGGATGTTGCGGCTGGCTGGGTACTTCCCGCTGTGGAGCCTCGTTGCGCTCGCGCTCGTGCTGCAGGACTGGGTGCCGCGATCCTGGCGCACCCTGCGCCAGGCCAGCCGTCGCGGCCTCCTGCTCTTCTGGTCCGCCGCCCTTGCTGGGATCCTCGCGGAACTGGTCAAACTGGCGTTGCGTCGCGAGCGGCCGGGCCTCACCGACGGCGCCCATATGGTCCGTCCCTGGGCCGATCACCCGTGGTCGACCGCCCAGCTCGGACTGCCGAGCAGTGAGACGGCGGTCGCGTTCGCGGCCGCAGCGATCCTGGCCCGGCTGTTTCCGGAGGCCTGGGTACTGTGGTACGGCGTCGCGCTAGGCTGCGCCCTGACACGGGTGGCCAGTGGGGCCCATTTCATGAGCGATGTCGTGCTGGCGGCGTTGGTTGGATACGTCGTGGCGTCGATCCTGCGGCGCCGTGAGTCTCGGCGTGACCTCAGGAATGCATCCGACGCATGACCGTTCGAGTTCCTAGCGAGTCTTCCGGGCAGTTCAATAGAGCAGCTCGTAGTTCAGCCGGAAGCCCCGGCCCGGCTGCGGCAGGAAACCCTTGATCACCGACAGGTGATCGCGATACACCGTGTTGAGAACGTTGTCGCTGTGCAGGCTGATGTTGTGCACCAGGCCGTGCTGCACGAGGCGCACGCCCACTCCCACATTCATCACCGCGTAGCCGCTCGTCGGCGTATCGCCGTCTCCGAGGCGGTGCTGACTGGCCGCTAACCGCCACTCGATCACGCCAGAATACATGTGGTCTTGATAGGTTCCCCGTACCAAGCCTCGCAATGGCGGCGTGAACGGCAGCGGCACATGCCGCTTGGTGTCCTCCGCATTCACGTAGTCGCCGCCGGCCTTGATGGCGACGCGCGATGCCGGCTGGACCGTGATGCTCGCCTCGACCCCTGCCAGCCGAGCACGAGTGGCGGCGAATTGCCGGACCGGGAAGTTCTGAATCGTGTCGCCCCGCAGAAACGCGTAGATGTAGTGGTCGATGGCGTTCACGTAGGGCGAGACCTCGAACGTGGCGGAGGCGAAGTTGCCTTTGAGCGAGACGTCCGCGCCGACCCCGGTCTCGGGGCCGAGCGCCGCGCTGCCGATCGAGTAGGTGCCGCTGGCCGCATCGATACCGTTTGCGAACAGCTCCTGCACCGTAGGAGCCCGGAACGACCGGGCGAGACTGATGGAGCCGGTCACGTTCGAGGTGAACTGGCGGATGGCACCGAGCGACGCCGTCACCGCGTCGGCAAGGCGGGAGGCAGTGATCGTCCGAAACACGGAATCTGACGACTGTGGGTAGGGCCGCGTCTGGATCTTGTTGTAATCGAACCGAAGGCCGGCTTGGAGACGCGTAGCCGGAGCGGCCCGATACTCTTCGTACGCGTAGGCGGCAAAGTCGGTGGTCAGCGAATTCGGACCCAGCGGCTGAGCACCCACGATCGAAAGGTCTTGGACGTTTGCCCACACTCCGAGCGTGCCCTCCAGCAGACCCCGGGGCGCTTGCCGCAGCTGCAGCACACCGTTGAATTCCCGCTTGTGAAAGTGGTTCGCCTGCGGGGCCGACACGCCGGTCGAATCCTGTTGCGTCGGGAATTCCGAATGCTCGTAGTCGTTGTAGGCGGCGTCGATCTTCCACTGCTTCACGGCCGAGCCGCCGGCGTTCCAGAGACCGCGCAGCTCGACCGTGTTCCTCGTTTGAGCGATGCGCGAGGTGGTTGGGGGGACCATCATCCAGTTCACGTTCGGTGGGACCCCGGGGATGCCGTAGTTCATCGTATAGTGCCGGGCAGCCACGCCGATCGTCGCAACCTCGTCCTGGTAGGAGTAGCCGAGGCCCACTTCGCCGCTGCGGTCGAACGTCTGCGGCATCCGGTCGAGGGTGAACGCTCTGCCGCTCGCGGGATCGACATAGATGCCCGAGGGGATCCGGGTATCCTGCGCGTGGACGCCGCCGGCAGAGATGCGGAAGGCGTG
The DNA here is from genome assembly GCA_035635835.1 of Gemmatimonadales bacterium. Lineage (GTDB taxonomy): Bacteria > Gemmatimonadota > Gemmatimonadetes > Gemmatimonadales > GWC2-71-9 > 13-1-40CM-70-15. The sequence goes on along the minus strand of DASQAH010000350.1, from coordinate 9,626 downwards.
CTTGTCACCGCTGAACACGTTGTTGACGTAGCCAGCGTACTGATCACTCACGGAATTCGCTTCGAGGGCAATGGTGCCGGAGACGGCGTGCCCGGCGACGGCCGGCACGGCATTGGTAATGACGTTCACGAGGCCGCCGATCGTGTTGGGCCCGTACAAGATCGTCGCCGGACCGCGTACCACGTCGATCTGCGACACTGCGATCGCCTCGATCGGCGTCGCATGCGCCGGATCGAACGTCGCGATATCACCGGTGCGGAGGCCGTTCTCCAGGACCAACACTTCGTTGTCGCCCAGGCCCCGCAAGACCGGGCGGGCGGGGGCGGAGCCATTGAGCCGCGCCGTCACGCCGGGGAGGTCGGAGATCTTCTCCGCGAAGCTCGACCCGGCGCTGCCCAGAAACTCGCCCTGCGACTTGGACGCCGTCGATTGGTATTGCTGGCTCGGCGCGCGCGGGACGGGCGAGGCGGACACGACCATCGCGGCGAGCGGGATAGCCGATGGTTTGAGGTCGAATGACGTCGTCGCGCTGCTGCCCGCGACGTGGACGATCTCGGCTGCCGCCGCATAGCCGAGCACTTCCACGAACACGGTGTACGTGCCGTTGGGGACATTGGAGAATCGGAACTGCCCGCGGGCACCGGTGCGCACTGAGCGATCAAGCTCCAGCAGCCGCACCTTGGCACCGACGAACGGTACGCCCGAGCTCTGCACCGTCCCCGTCACGCTCTGTGCCCACGCCGTCGCGTTCGCCCCCTCGAGCAGCGCGGCGCAGGTGGCAAGAGCGGTGGAGCTCAGGATAGTTCTCAGCCGATGCATGGACGAGCTCCCTGGGTCGACGCTCGTGCGACGGATTCTGCCACGGGCTGGGCTGCAGTGTCAACCGCTCGGGCAATCGAGTGGATTGGGTGCGGGCTCTTGACAGGCGGCCCCTCCGGCCGCTTGATGAGTGCGCCCCAACTGAGAGTGGTCATGCGCCTCCAACCGCTACCGGCCCTGCTTCTCCTCCTTGTGGTTGCGCCACCTGACCGACCTCTGGGAGGTCGGAGCCACCCGCGGCATCTCTTCGCGACCAGTGAGCCCGGTCGCGTGGGCGTCAACGACAATCGCCGCGCGGCCGGCTCGCTGCATGGTGGGGTCTGGAGACTCCATCTCGAAGCGCGCTTGGGGATGTGGTATCCCGACGGCGACAGCGCGCCGGGCGCGTTGGTTCCCGCGTTTGCGGAGGAGGGGCGGGCGCCGGAGATCCCCGGCCCGTTGATCCGCGTACCGGCGGGGACGGAGGTGGCCGTCACCGTGCGCAATTCGGTGCTGACAGCCCCGCTCACGGTGCACGGTCTCCACTCCCGCCCTACCTTCGCCCCTACTGGGGACGCCGACACGATCCAAGTTCCTCCGGGCGCCGTGCGGGAAGTCCGCTTCCGGCTCGCGACACCGGGAACCTATTACTACTGGGCCACCACGATGGGGCGATTGTTCCGTGGCCGAACGCACGAGGACGCCCAGCTCTCCGGTGCGATCGTCGTCGATGAGCCAGGACGCGCGGTTCCGTCGGAACGGATCTTCGTGATCGGTATGTGGTCGGACACCGTGGGCGGGGCCGTGCTCCAGACACCGGACACGGAGTTGTTCGTCGTCAACGGCAGGTCGTGGCCCCATACCGAGCGACTCTCCTACACCGTGGGCGATACCGTACGCTGGCGCATTCTCAATGTGTCGGCGGACATCCATCCGATGCACCTGCATGGCTTCTATTTCCGCGTCGACAGCCGGGGCGACGGCCGCGGCGATACGACCTACGCGGACGCGCGCCGGGATATGGTCGTCACCCAGCTCATGACGGCGGGCCAGGCAATGCGGATGACGTGGATCCCGGAGCGGGCTGGGAATTGGCTCTTCCACTGCCACATTCCGGCGCATTTCGGGCCGCGTGGACCTGTCGGCACGAGGCGCGCCGCGTTGCCTACGGCTGCACCTGAGCACGGGCATACACAGGGGATGAACGGACTCGTAGTCGGCATCACCGTGACGCCGCGAGCGCGCCTCGCGGAGGGGGGAGCGGAGGGAGGGGGGCAGGCGGTGACCGACGCCGCGCCACGCCGCCACCTCCGTCTACTCGTGCGCGAGAATCCGGGGGGGACGAGCGCCGGTCCCTACTACGGCTTCGCCCTTCACGAGCGCGGGCCAGAGCCGCCGCCCGACTCGGGACATCATTGCGGCCCGCCGATCGTGCTCACGCGAGGCGAGCCCGTGAGCATCATGGTTGTGAACCGCACGCCCGAGTCCACGTCCATCCACTGGCACGGGATCGAACTGGAGAGCTACTTCGATGGGGTGGCCGGGTTCAGCGGGAGCGCTGGCCGCTTGGCCCCACTCATCGTCCCCGGCGACTCCTTCGAGGCGCGATTTACGCCCCCGCGCGCTGGCACGTTCATCTATCACACGCACATGGCAGAGCTGCGTCAGCAGCCCGCGGGCCTCGCAGGCCCGCTCATCGTGGTCGAGCCTGGCGCCGGGTACGACCCCGCGACCGATTTGACCGTGTTGATCTCATCGCCACCGGACTCGGCCGGCCAGGCCCGCGCGGTCTTGCTGAACGGTAGCCTCACTCCGTCGCCGCTCCGCCTGCAGCAAGGAGTTCCGACCCGCCTACGCCTGATCAACATCACGACCGGCCGACCGGGGATGCGGATGGAGCTTCGCAAGGACTCTGCGGTGGTGATGTGGCGCGTGATTGCGAAGGATGGCGCACAGCTTCCCGCTGCGCGGCAAGACGTGGGTCCGGCGCGTCAGCCGATCAGTATCGGTGAGACCGTGGATGTCGAGGTGACACCGACCGCGCCCGGGGACATGCGCCTCGAAGCGCGGACCGTGGGGGGAGGACTGTTGGGAGTGATACCGGTTCTGGTGGGCGCCGGCCTGTCCGGCGCCGCCCCTCTCCCCCCCCCCCAACGCCGGTAACGCCCGACCCCCTCGCTGGTCTCGTGTGGCGCAACATCGGCCCGTTCCGCGGCGGGCGGATCGCGGCGGTCAGCGGCGCTGTGGGCCAGCCCGGAGTGTTCTACGCCGGCCTGCCCCTGGGCGGCGTCTGGAAGACCATCAGCGCCGGCGAGACCTGGTACCCAGTTTTCGATTCGGTCACCGTGGTGTCGTCGGTCGGTGCGATCGAGGTCGCCCCCTCCGATCCCAACGTCATTTACGTTGGCACAGGTGACCTGATCACCGGCGGCGGCATCGACGAAGGCAACGGCGTCTACAAATCCGTCGACGCCGGGCGAACCTGGGGCCATCTAGGGTTGGACGCCACGCGGCAGATTCCGTCCATCTTGGTGGACCCGCACGACCCCAACCTGGTGCTGATCGCCGCGCAGGGAGACGTGCACATCAAGAGCGAGATGCGCGGCGTGTTCCGCAGCACCGACGGTGGCAAGACGTGGACCAAGACCCTGTACGTGAACGACTCTACGGGGCTCCAGAAGCTCGCCTGGGCCACGGATCATCCGGAGATCATCCTGGCGACGACCGTACGACACTACACTGCTCCACCCCCTCCCCCATCCCCCACCGCCGCACCCGCCGCGGCGGTGGGGGGGGGAGGGGGAGGGGGAGGGGCAGGGGGGAGCGGGCCAACCAACACCGCGCTCTACAAGTCCACTGATGAGGGACTGACTTGGCATGAGATCACCGGCGGCGGCCTGCCACGCCTCTTCGGGCGCACATCGGTGGCCGTGGCGATGAATACCAACGCGCAGCGCATGTTCCTCATCGGCAACTTCGGCCTGTACCGCTCGGACGACGGCGGCGTGAGGTGGCGACAGATGGACGCCGCCGACAAACGGATCGCCAATGGTCAGGGTGGCTACAACTGCGGTGTCTACGTGGACCCCAGGAACCCCGACATCGTCTACACGATCAACACGTCGAGTTACAAGTCCACTGACGGTGGGAACACCTTCACGGGATGGAAGGGCGCCCCCGGCGGCGACGATCCCCAGCAGATGTGGATCGACCCCACCGACGGCCGGCGCATCCTCCTCGGCGTGGACCAGGGCGCGACGGTCACGCTCGACGGCGGCCAGAACTGGAGCTCCTGGTACAATCAGGCGACGGCGCAGGTCTACCATATCGCCGTGGACAATTCCTATCCCTACTGGGTGTACGCTTCGCAGCAGGACGCGGGGGCCATCCGCACCCGCGGCCGCGGCAACTTGGGCGAGATCACACCGCTCGACTGGAATCCGGTGCCCGGATGGGAATGGGGCTCCCTCGTTTCCGATCCTCTCAACCCCGACATCGTGTACGCGAGCGGTTCGGGAATCGTGAAGATCACCTACCCGAGCGAGCAGTGGATCAACATCAGCCCTAACGTCGATCCGGCCCTGCGGGGCCGAACCACGATTTCCCAACCGCTCGCGTTCGCGCCGTGGAACCAGCGCGAGCTGTTGACCGGGTTTCAGTACCTGATGGCGACCACCGACGGCGGCATGCACTGGGTCAAGCTGAGCCCCGACCTCGGCTATCCCCAGGGGGTGACGCCGCCGCCCGATACCGGCCCCGCGCGCCAAGGGGGCGGTCCGGGCGGCCTGGTCGGCGGTGCGATCGAATCGTTCTCACCCTCCACGGTGGCGCGCGGCACGATCTGGGTGGGCACGAACAACGGTCTGATCAAGCTCACGAGGGACGAGGGCAAGACCTGGGAGGACGTGACCGTTCCAGGCATCCCCAACCCGACCCGCGCTGACATCTCGACCATCGATGCGTCGCACCACGACGCCGCTACCGCCTACGTGGCGATCGACAATCACCGCACCGGTGACTACAAGCCGTATTTTTATCGCACCCACGATTACGGCAAGACGTGGACCGCCATCGTGAGCGGGCTACCGACGGATCAGCCGAGCGGCAGTTTCGGCCGCGTGATCCGGGCGGATACGAAGCGGGCTGGGCTGCTGTTCGCGGGCACGGAGAGCGGGATGTACGTCTCGTTCGACGACGGTGACCACTGGCAGTCGCTGATGTTGAGCCTCCCCAACACCTCATACCGGGACATTGCGATTCACGGCAACGACCTCGTCGTCGGTACCTACGGCCGCAGCGTCTACGTGCTCGACGACTTTTCGCCGCTGCGGCAGCTCACGCCCGCCATCGCCAGCGAGCCCGTGCATCTGTTCGCCCCGGGTGATGCGATCCGCGTGCGCCGCAACGTCAACTTCGACACCCCCTTCCCGCCGGAGGTGCCGCACGCGCTCAACGCTCCCGACGGGGCGATCATCTATTACTTCCTGGGGTCGAAGCCGGCCAGCGAGGTCACGCTGGACGTCCTGGATGCCGCGGGGAACGCCGTGCGACACCTGTCCAGTGCGCCGGTTGCGCCGCTGGCTGAGGCCGCGCAACCGCCAGAGCCGAACTTCTGGTTGGCGGCGCCGCAGCCGATGCCGACCGCAATCGGCACCAACCGGGTCAACTGGGACCTACGCTACGACAGTCCGCCGGCTTTCACCCACACCTACGAGATCAATGCCAATCCGGGGCTCACGCCGGCGTCGCCCGAAGGGCCGCTGGCGCTTCCCGGCGTGTACACGCTCAAGCTCACGGTGGACGGGAAGAGCTACACCCAACCGGTGACGGTACTGAACGATCCGCGCTCGCCGGCCACGGCGGCCGCCCTACGCGCGCAGCACGAGCTCCAGATGAAGATCTACGACGGCATCCAGGAGGCGTGGGTCGGCCACCATCAAGTGGCGGCGCTGCGGGCCGCGGTGGCCGCGGATACGAGTTCGACTGCCCCGGCCGAGGTGGCTGCGGCCGCAAGGGCGTTCGACTCCACACTCGTGGCACTGGCTGGCAGCACGGAGGGTGGTCGCGGATTCGGAGGGGGAGGGGGGGGGGGCGGGGCCGGTGGTCGCCGAGGACCGGCGCCGCCGACCTTCGTCGCCGTAAACGACGCCCTCGTTCGCCAGCTGACCACGCTCGAGAATGGCGACCTGGCGCCCACCGAGTCGATGCAGCGCGCCTACGCGGCAGGCTGCGCGGAGCTGAAGACGGTAGTGACGACCTGGGGATCGATCACCGGCACGACGCTCGCGACGTTCAACGCTGTGCTAGCGAAGCACAGCCTCAAGTCCACCGCCGCGGCTTTCCCCGTGCTGGCGGTGCCGGCATGTCCTCCGCCGGCACGATAGGCGGTGCGCCGCGCCAGCCCCGCCTCGGCGTCAGTGTCGGTCGTCAAGTCGCACTGCATCCGGCCGGATCGCTTTTCCTGACCGGGGACCGCTCGACGGATGACGGCAAGACGTGGACGACTCAGTTGCTGCAGATCGAGGCTCGCTGCATCGGGCCGTCGCGATCCCTGGGTCCGCTCGCGCCCGCGAAGAAATGAGTGATCCGCGGGCGGCCTTCATCGAGGCCGCCATCTGGCACGGGAGCCTGGAGCGGGCCCAGGGGATCCTGGCTGCGCACCCCGAGATCGCGAGCGGCGACATCCACACGGCGGCGATCCTCGGCGACGATGTCTCGGTGCAGCGGATCCTCGCGCTCGATCGCACGAACGCCACAGCGAAGAGTGCTCCCTACGACGGGGACCCTCTCACCTACCTGTGTCTGTCGAAGTACCTCCGGCTCGACCCGGGGCGATCGGACGCCTTCCTGCGGACGGCGACGGCGCTGCTCGACGCGGGAGCCGATCCCGGTACCGGGTTCTGGACCACGGGCCAGCACCCCGAGTTCGAGACCGCCCTGTACGGCGCCGCCGGGGTCGCTCATCATCCGGCGATGACTCGCCTGTTGCTTGAGCGAGGCGCCGACCCGAACGACGGGGAGGCGGTGTATCACTCGCCGGAAACCCACGACAACGCGGCGATGCAGCTCCTCGTGGAGACGGGCAAACTCACCGCCGAGAGCCTGTCACTCATGCTGATGCGCAAGCACGACTGGCACGATTACGAGGGCGTCCGCTACCTGCTCGAGTCCGGTGCCGACCCTAATTATCAGCGCCAGCGCGGGTGGCTTGCCATTGATCACGCCATCGCACGGGACAATGCACTTGAGATCATCGACCTGCTGCTCGACCACGGTGCCGATCCCACACTGCTCAAGGACGGCGCATCCGCGGTCGCGCTGGCGGCGCGCCGCGGACGGGGGGACCTGCTCGCCTTGTTCGAGCGGCGAGGCGTTGCCATCGACTTGCGCGGCGTGGACCGCCTGATCGCTGCGTGCGCCAGGAATGATGCGGCCGACGTCCGTGCCATCGCGGAGCACGAACCCGAGCTCGTAGGCGAGCTCCTGGGGCAGGGAGGAACGCTCCTCGCGGAGTTCGCGGGGACCTGGAATACCGAGGGCGTGGGGCTGCTCCTGGATCTCGGCGTGCCCATCACAGCGTTATACCAGGGGAACGGATACTTCGATATCGCGCAAGACAGTACGGCGCTGCACGTGGCGGCCTGGAAGGGTCTTCCCACGACAGTGAACCTGCTCATCGCGCGCGGCGCGCCGGTCGACGCGCGGGACGGCAAGGGGCGGACCCCCTTGGTCCTGGCCGTCAAGGCGTGCGTGGATTCCTACTGGACGTACCGGCGCACGCCCGAGTCGGTCGCGGCACTGCTGCGCGCTGGCGCGTCGGTGCGCGACGTCCCCTATCCCTCAGGCTACGCCCCGGTGGACGCGCTACTCGGCTCGCATCGACCGCGACCGGGCGCATGAGTCCCCCACGCTCGTCGCGCGAGCGCTATAAGCAGTTCGTTCAAGACTACAAGCAGGGGCGACTCGATGACTCGGCGGAGCCGGGCGCGGAGGGCGCGTCGGCGGAGGCCCGGCGTCTGGCGCCCGGCAGGCGGCGGGAGTATCTGCGCGACTACGTGCGGTGGCTGCGGCCGCACCGCAACGCGGCCGGTGCGCTCTTTCTCATCGCCCTGGTGGTCGCTGGACTGCAGATGATCGAGCCGCTGTTCATGCGGTACATCATCGATCGGGTACTCCTGAACACCGGACTGGACTCCGCCTCGCGCCTGCTGCGCCTTAACTTGGCGGGCGCGGCGTTCCTCGGTGTGGTTTTTCTCTCCAACCTGACCGACGCGTTTAAGGACTATCGCCAGCGGCTATTGAACACGCGGGTGATGCTGTCGCTGCGCCGGGCGCTGTTCCACCGGTTGTTGCATCTGCCGCTGCCGAACCTGTGGGACATGAAGACCGGCGGCATCCTGTCTCGCCTCACCGGCGACGTCGAGACGACGACCGGGCTCTTGCAGATGGCCATCATCTCGCCCGCCATCTCGCTGATACGGCTGGTCATCGCGCTGGGCGTGCTACTGGCGCTGAGCTGGCGGCTGGCATTGACGGCAATGGCCATCATCCCGGGCGCGATGTTGATGAGCTTCATCTTCGCCCGGCGCGTCCGGCCGATCTACCGTACGGTCCGCAAGGATGTGGAGCAGATCGACGGCCGGGTGGGTGAAACGTTCTCGGGCATTCGCGTCGTCCGGGCGTTCCGGCGCGAGCTGTGGGAGCTGTTCGACTACATGGTTGGCCGGCACACGGTTCTGCGCAAGGAGCTTTTCGCGCACCGTCGCGAGCTGGTCCTCTGGACGTCCTGGGGTTTGCTCCAGGCGGGCGTCAACGTCGTGATCATCTGGTACGGTGGATACCTGAACGTGGTCGGCAAGGTCTCCATCGGCGACATCATGGCCTTCCAGTGGTACACGTTCATGCTGATGGGCCCGGTGTGGAACATCGTCAATTCCTTCTCCGAGCTGCAGCGGGCGCTCGCCGCCATGGAACGGGTCTTCGAAGTGCTGGCCCTGGACCACGACAAGCCCGACCGGCCCGGCGCCCGCGACGCCCCCTCAGTGGTGCAGGAGATCCACTTTGAGAACGTCGAATTCGCCTACCGTGAGGGCCAACCCGTGGTCCGCGACTTCCACGTGGCCGTCCCGGGTGGATCCGTGGTCGCGTTAGTGGGTCGCAGCGGGGCTGGCAAAACAACGGTGACCGACCTGGTGGCGCGGTTTCACGACCCCACGCGGGGACGCATCCTGCTCAATGGCGCCGACATCCGGGACCTTCGCCTGCGCACCTATCGCGACCTCCTGGCCCTTGTCCAGCAAGATGTCTTCCTGTTCGATGGATCGGTGCGGGACAACATCGCCTACGGCGGTCGGGATGCGACCGATGCGGAAATCGAGGACGCCGCTCGGCGCGCCAACGCGCACGAGTTCATTGTCCGGCTGCCGGAGCGGTACGAGACGTTCATCGGCGAGCGTGGCGTCAAGCTTTCGGGCGGCCAGCAACAGCGCCTCGCCATCGCCCGGGCGCTCCTCGCCTCCCCTCAGATCCTGATCCTGGACGAGGCCACCAGTAACCTGGATACGGAGAGCGAACAGCTCATTCAGGCGTCCATGGCCACGCTGCTCGCCGGCCGTACTACGTTCGTGATCGCTCATCGCCTCTCCACCATACGCCGCGCCCACCTGATCCTCTTAATGGAGGAGGGCCGCGTGGCCGAGCGAGGCACGCACGAGGAACTCATGCGCGCCCGCGGTGGCTATTACCACATGGTCCGGCGTCAGATGGAGTCTCACGGCGAGAACGGCGACGAGTTGTTACGCTGATCGGCCGCGGAGGACGGGGTGGGG
>DASQAH010000349.1:0-20522 GCA_035635835.1 Gemmatimonadales bacterium | reverse complement strand
AGCTGCCGTGACACCCTCCCCCGGGACGCCGCCTCGTCAGCACGCCGGTTCCTGCTGGGTGAGGCAATGCATGGTGCCTAGCCCCCAGACGAGGTCGACCGCGTGGATCCCCACTACGGCGCGGTCGGCAAACGCCTCCGTTAGGATGCCGAGCGCGACGCGGTCGTTGGGGTCGTTGAACGTGGGGACGAGCACCGCGGCGTTGGCGACGTAGAAATTCGCGTAGCTCGCCGGCAGTCGCTGGCCGTTGAAGACGAGCGGCGCGGGCATCGGTAAGGCGATCACGTCGAGCTTCGACCCGTCTTCTGCCCGCATTCCCTGCAGCCGCTCGCGGTTCTCGGCCAGCGGCCGGTGGTTGGCGTCGCGCGGGTTCGGCTCCTCACACAACACGACCGCATTCGGCCCCACGAAGCGGCACACGTCGTCCACGTGCCCGTGCGTGTCGTCGCCGGCGATGCCCCTGCCGAGCCAGAGCACATTGGTGATGCCGAGATAGTCGCGCAGCACGCCCTCGAGTTCGCCCCGGCTCATTCCGGGGTTGCGGACCTGCACAGCTTGGTCGAGCAGGCACTCCTCAGTGGTGAGCACGCTGCCCCGGCCGTTCACGTCAATGCTGCCGCCTTCGAGAATCACCGTGCGGCCGTGCGGTGTGGGCTCGAACCGCCGGAGCTTGAGCCGCCGGGCCGCGAGCTCTGGAATCCGGTCATCCAGCTTCCAGTCGCGGTACTTTGCCCAGGCGTTGAAGTGGAACCGGGCAATCGCCGCCTCGGCTGGGGGACCCCTGCGAATGACGAACAGCGGGCCGGAATCGCGCGTCCAACAGCGATTGGTGGGAATCCGCAGGAAGTCTACACGCTCCAGCTCTACGCCGACCCTCTCGAGCACGCGCCGGGCGGCCTGCTCCAAGGCGGCTGACTTGACGAGCACGCGCACCGTCTCGCCGGGCGTCAGCTTCCGGACGATTTCTCCATACACCCAGGGGATCGGGGCGAGCTTGCCGGGCCAGTCGCTGGTGTTGTGGGGCCACGCCACCCACGTGGCCTCATGCGGCTCCCACTCGGCTGGCATGCGGAAGCCGAGGGCGGCAGGGGTGGGGGTCACCGCCGGCTAATCGGCGAGAAAACGGCGGTCGAGGCCGCCGTACGCGTCCACGCGGCGATCGCGCAGGAACGGCCAGCTACGACGGACCTCTTCGATGCGGCCGGGATCGATCTCCGCCAGCAGCAGTGCTTCCTTGTCGGGCGGCGCCTGCGCGACCACGACGCCGAATGGATCAGCGACGAACGAGCTTCCCCAGAACTCCAGGCCGGCCGATTGGCTGTCCAGCCGTTCCAAACCCACGCGATTCACCGCCGCCACGTAGCAGCCGTTCGCGATCGCGTGGCCGCGCTGGATGGTGCGCCAGGCGTCGAGCTGCTGTGGCCCCTGCAGCGCCTTCTCCGCCGGGTGCCAGCCGATCGCTGTCGGATAGCAGAGGATACTCGCCCCTTGGAGCGCGGTGAGGCGTGCGGCCTCCGGGTACCACTGATCCCAGCACACGAGCGTGCCGACGCGGCCCACGGCGGTGTCGAACGCTTTGAACCCCAGATCGCCGGGCGTGAAATAGAACTTCTCGTAGTACGCCGGGTCGTCGGGGATGTGCATCTTGCGGTAGATGCCGGCGACCTGCCCATCCGCGTCGATGACCGCCGCCGTGTTGTGAGAGAGGCCCGGCGCGCGGCGCTCGAACAGCGGCGCGATTATCACGACGCCCAACTGTCGCGCCAGCGCTCCCAGCGCGTCGGTGGTCGGTCCCGGCACCGGCTCGGCGAGGTCGAATAGGGTGTGATCCTCGCGTTGACCGATGTAGAGCGTGCGGAACAGCTCGGGCAGGCAAACCAGCTTCGCCCCGTCCCCGGCCGCCTCCTTCACCCGACGCACGGCCTTGTCGAGGTTGGCGCGTGGGTCAGCGACCATGCTCATCTGCACGAGGGCGACGGTGAACTTCGCGAGCGCGGGAGCTCGGCTGGCCATGCGCAGAACTCTACAACCGATTCATCCGCTGCGGAATGTGCGGGCGACGCGGACCGCCAGATCTCTAGACGTGGGTCTCCGCCGTGCCGACTCCCGTTTGCTCGTCGCCGCTCAATACCACGGGTTCGGACGCTGGGGCCCGCGGTGCCACCTTCCGGAAGAGCTCGCGGTAGTGCGGCCAATGCCGCAGCACAGCCAGGGCGCGCAGACTGCCTGTCTCCTGGCGGTGGCGCCGGAGCAGCGCTGCCAGCTGACGCGCATCTTCCCGAGTGGGCACGGTGATCTCGACCAACTCGAGGTTGCAGCGGGAGGAGAACACGCCGCTCTCGTCCAGCACGTACGCGACGCCGTTCGACATTCCTGCGCCGAAGTTCCGACCCACCGGGCCGAGCACGACGACGACGCCCCCAGTCATGTATTCACAGCAATGATCGCCTACTCCCTCGACCACCGCGTCGGCGCCTGAGTTCCGGACCGCAAACCGGTCTCCTGCGCCGCCCGCGGCGAAGAGCCGGCCGCTGGTGGCGCCGTACAGAGCGGTGTTCCCCAGGATGACGGGCGGCTCAGCGCCGTTCGTGTAGGCGGCGGCGCGGAACGGCCGGATGGCCAACTCGCCGCCACACAGGCCTTTGCCCACGTGATCGTTGGCCTCGCCCTCGAGATGCAGATGCATGTGCGGGAGGGTGAACGCGCCAAAGCTTTGGCCCGCGCTCCCGCGAAAGCGCAGCCGCACCGGAGCGGGGGGTCCGCCGCCGCCGTAGCGGCGGGCGAGCGAGCCTGCGATGCGGGCGCCGACGGCGAGGTGATGGTTGCCGATCCCATACGACCCCGTGAACGGCTCCCCGCGCGTGAGCGCCTCTTCTAGCGGTCCCTGGATTTCTGCGTCGAGCGAGACGATGCCCGGCCGCTCGTTGCGCCTCACGCTATGGCGCCGCGGACGATGCTGGTCAGCAGGCGGGGTCAGCATCAGGGCGAGGTCCAGCAGCTGGGCCCGGGGAGTCTCGGGCCGCTCGACTCGCTGCAATAGCTCGACCCGCCCGATGATGTCGTCGAGGCGCCGGTATCCCAAGGTCGCCAGGATCTCCCGGACCTCCGCGGCGACGAGTGTGAAATACGCGATGACCTGCTCCGGCGTGCCGCGGAATTTGCGGCGCAGTTCCGGGCGCTGGGTCGCGATGCCCGTCGGACAGGTATTCAGGTGGCATTGCCGCGCCATCGCGCATCCCAGCGCAACGACCGCCGACGTGCCGAACCCGAACGCCTCGGCGCCGAGCACGGCGGCCATCACCACGTCGCGCCCGGTGCGTAGTCCACCGTCCACGCGCACCTCGATGCGCTCACGCAGCCCGTTGTGAAGCAGGACTGCCTGGGTCTCCGCCAGGCCCACCTCCCAGGGCGAGCCTGCGTGCTTGATGGAGGAGAGTGGCGAGGCACCGGTGCCGCCGTTGTGGCCCGACACCAGCACGTAGTCTGCGTAAGCCTTGGCCACCCCGGCTGCCACGGTCCCGACGCCCGCCTCTGCGACCAGCTTCACGCCCACCCGCGCCGTCGGATTAACCTGTTTGAGATCGTGGATCAGCTGGGCGAGATCCTCGATCGAGTAGATGTCGTGATGCGGAGGCGGTGAGATCAGCGGGATCCCCACGACCGCGTGCCGCAGCCGCGCGATGAGGTCGGTGACTTTGTGACCGGGGAGTTGGCCTCCCTCGCCCGGCTTCGAGCCCTGCGCGATCTTGATCTCGAGCTCCGCCGCGCGCACCAGGTACTCCGTCGTGACGCCGAACCGACCCGAGGCCACCTGTTTGATCTGATTGTCGGCGCGGTCGCCGCCCGGAAGCGGCGTGTAGGTCGCCGGGTCTTCGCCACCCTCTCCGGTATTCGACCGCGCGCCCATGCGGTTCATCCCGATGGCCAGGGTCGCATGGGCCTCCGGGGAGAGGGCGCCCAGGGACATGGCGCTGGAGATGAAACGACGGCGGATCGTCTCAACGGGCTCCACCGATTCTAGGGGCACCGGTTGTCCCGGGCGGAACTCGAGGAGGTCGCGCGGGCCCGCGGCGCGCCGCGCCTGCACCCGCTGGCGGAACGCCTCATAGCCTGTGCCGGGGGGGGAGGGGGGATCGGGGCGCAAAGCGTCTTGCAGCGCTCGCACGAGCGGCGGCGCCCAGCCATGGTCTTCGCCGTCCCGGCGGTAGCGCACCCGGCCGTGATCGGGCAGCCCGGCGTCCTCACCGTAGGCCGCGCGGTGACGCTCCAGCACATCCGCCGCGATCTCCTCGAATCCGATCCCGCCGATCGCTGACGTCGTGCCGGAGAAGCAACGCTCGATCACGGCGGCGCCGAGCCCCAACGCCTCGAACACCTGCGCCCCGGTGTACGACTGGAGCGTAGAGATTCCCATCTTGGACAGAACCTTGCGCAGCCCCTGCTCGAGGGCAGAGCGGAGCTGTTCGCTAGGCGAATGCGTTTCCGGCCCGGTTTCCAGGACCCGGGCCGACTCCATCGCCAGCCACGGACACACCGCCTCGGCCCCGTAGCCGAACAGCGCCGCGCAGTGGTGCACGTCCCAGGCGTCACCCGCGTCGGCTACCAGTCCGACGCGGGTCCGGAGCCCGTCGCGCAGCAGCCGTTGGTGGACGGCGCCGATGGCTAGCAGCATCGGGATCGGGGCCCGCCGCGCGTCTGCCGTTCGGTCACTGACGATCAGCAACGTCGCGGCTCCCATCCTTCCGGGACCTACGGCGCGCGCCGCCTGATCGCACAGGTCATCGAGCGCGCTCGAGAGCCCGGCGGTGCCAGAGGCGGGATCCCAGGCCGCGTCGAGGGAAACGGCCTTGAGCTCGGAGGCGTCGCGCAAGGTGGTCAGCTCCTCGTCGCGGAGGATCGGATGCTCGAGACGCACCAGCGGCCGCCGGCCCTTCGGGGGGTGCGGGGTGAGGAGTGAGCCGCGCGGCCCGAGGTACATCCGCAGCGACATGACGCGGGACTCGCGAAGCGGATCGATCGCAGGGTTCGTGACCTGAGCGAATCGCTGGCGGAAGTAGGCGTAGAGAGTCTGCGAAACCCGGGAAAGCGGGGCGATCGGTGTGTCGTCGCCCATGCTCCAAATCGCGTCATGGCCCCCGGCCGCCATCGGCGTGAGGACATAGCGAAGGTCCTCGAACGTGTACCCGAACGCTCGTTGCCGGGGGCACAGCTCCGCTGCGGAGGCCTTGGGGGGGGGGACCTGGGAGGCGGGGCTGGCGCCAAGGGGGTGGACACGGCGAGCCACCCAACGACTGTAGGGCCGCCGTCGAGCGACGGCGCGCTTGGCTTCCGCGCTGCGAAGGATCGAGCCGCGGGCGGTATCCACGATCAGCAAGTCGCCGGGGCCCAGGCGGCTGCTCTCGACCACGTCCGCCGGATCGAGGTCAGCCACTCCGACTTCGGAGCATGCGACCACCAGGTGATCGCGGGTCACCTTGTAGCGGCAGGGCCGGAGCCCGTTGCGGTCTAGCGCGGCACCAGCGATCACTCCGTCGGTGAACGCCAGGGCCGCCGGGCCATCCCATGGCTCCACCAAGCAGGCGTGGAACTCATAGAAGCTCCGCAGGGCGGGGTCCATGTCCGCCACGCCTTCCCACGCCTGTGGCAGGAGCATCATCAGCGCATGCGCCGGGTCGCGGCCCGAGCGGACCAGGAGCTCCAGGGCGTTGTCGAGGCTGGCCGAGTCACTGCCGTCCGGCCAGAGCACGGGGCGCAGGTGCTCGATGTCCCGTCCCCACACGGGAGACTCGAGCGCCGGCTCGCGGGCGCGCATCGCGTTGCGGTTGCCCCACAGCGTGTTGATTTCGCCGTTATGGGCTAGAAGACGGAACGGCTGCGCCAGCGGCCAGCTCGGCAGCGTGTTGGTCGAATAGCGCTGGTGGAAGACGGCGATCGCCGTTTCGAACAGGGCGGAGCGCAGGTCAGGGTAAAACGCCGGTAGCTCGGTGCCCGTCAGCAGCGCTTTGTAGACGACGGTCCGGCGGGAGAGCGAGCAGGTGAAGACCGAAGTGAGCCCCGCTTGGGCGGCGCGTCGCTCAATGATGCGACGGGCGAGGTAGAGGCGGCGCTCGCACGATTCCTTGCCGAGCAGCAGGGGCACTGCCACGAACGCCTGCCGCACGGTGGGTCGAGTGGCGCGGGCGAGCGGCCCGAGGGCGGTCGGATCCACTGGGACGTCGCGCCAGCCCAGGACCGGCAGCTGGAGCTCTTGGAGCGTGCGCTCGATCAAGGCGACCGCGCGTCCCAGCTCCGGGTCCTCCTGGGGGAGAAAGAACATGCCGAGCGCGAGCCGCCGGCCCGAGCCGGCGCCCGCTAGGAGCCGGCGCGGGATCTGGGTCAGGACGCCGGCGCCATCTCCCGAGTGGTCGTTCGAGGCGGCGCCGCGATGGGCCAGGCGGGCGAGGGCCGTGAGGGCCATTTGCAGGACCTCATGGGAGGGCTCGCCGGTGGCCTGGGCCACGAACCCGACGCCGCACGCGTCTTGCTCCCGCCAGGGGGGGAGCACGGCTTCGGACCCCGGACGAGGGGGGTAACGAAAAGCCCGCTCGGGGGAGGGAGCGGGCTCGGAGGGCGGTGGCAGGGGTTGCTGCACGCTAGGCCGCTCCGGCGCTCCCTGGGACGAGCGCGAGGGTATTCAGCTGCAGCTGGATGAGGTAGCAGTGCGCCGGCATGCCTGAATCACCCTCTCCCGTGGCGGTGTATTTGTATGCGTCCTACCTTATAAAAATACAGGCCGGGCTGCATTCGTCAAGGCGCTGCCACGGCCAGGACCGGCGCTCCCGGAGACTCCCCCCGCGACGCCGCGCCAGCGCCTCGTTCGCACGCTCCAGCGGGAAGGACTCTACGGTCGTGCGGATGGGCACGCTCGAAACGAGAGCCTGATGAAGGCCTCTTGCGCCACGTCTTCCCCCGCCGCCCGGTCCCGGTGAGCCCGTGCAGGAACCGCACGAGCGCCGGGTAGCGGTCCCGGAAGCACTCCTCGACCGTCTGCGGGTTCCAGGTCATGCGTCAGCTCGAAAACGACGCCGGAGGCGAAAGGGCTACCCCTGCAAAAAGCGAAAGGGCGCCGCCAAGGGCGCCCGTTTGATCCGACGGTCCGGCCATACGGTTATCCGACCAAAATGGGCTCCGCTGCCGGCTGTTTGTACACATACCGTTTGCCCGCATAGTTGCGGAGTACCACTTCGTCGTCGGAGATCGCCTCGACGTACTTGGGTAACAGTGGAATTTTGCCGCCGCCGCCCGGGGCGTCGATCACGAAGTGCGGCACGGCGAGCCCGCTGGTCCAGCCCCGCAGCCCCTGGATGATCTCCAGCCCCTTCTCAATCGTGGTACGGAAGTGCTCTGCCCCTGCCACCTGGTCGCACATGTAGATGTAGTAGGGCCGCACCCGGGCGGCGAGCAGCTTCTGCATCAGCTCCTTCATGACCTCCACGTCGTCGTTTACGCCCTTGAGCAGCACGGTCTGGCAGCCGAGCGGGATTCCCGCGTCGGCCAGGCGGCCGAGCGCGCTCACCGCGGCGGGCGTCAGCTCGCGCGGGTGGTTGAAGTGCGTGTTGATGTACAAGGGGTGATACGTCTTCAGGATCCCGCACAGCTCCGGGGTGATGCGCTCCGGCAGGTGACAGGGGATGCGGCTGCCGATGCGGAGGATCTCGAGATGCTTGATCGACCGCAGCCGCTTGCAGATCTCGTCGATCCGCCTGTCGGAGAGCAGCAGCGGGTCGCCGCCCGACATGATCACGTCGCGGATCTCGGTGTGCTCCTCGAGGTAGCGGAACGCTGACTCGAGCTGCGAGAGCGGGATCTTTTCTGGATCCCCCACCTTGCGTCGCCGGGTGCAGAAGCGGCAGTAGGAGGCGCACACGGGGGAAATCAGGAACAGCGCGCGGTCGGGGTAGCGGTGCGTGATGTTGGGGACCGGTGAGTTAGCGTCCTCGGCCAAGGAGTCCACGAGCCCATCGTGGACCTCGAGCTCCTGGATCGTCGGCACGTACTGCCGCCAGATCGGATCCTCGGGGGACTCGATCAGGTCGACCATCGCCGGGGAGATCCGGAACTCGAAGTTCTCGGCGGCCTGCCGCAGCCGCTCGATCTCCGGGAAGTGCTCGGGCCCGAACTTTGCCGCCAGCGCTTCGAGTGACGCGATGCTCCGTCTACGAAGCAGGTGTTGCCAGGACTCCATGCCTCAGATCCTTGAGATAGATGACCAGGTCGTCACCGGGCGCGTAGTACTCCGGCACCACCGCCGCCCGCCGGAAGCCGCGCCGCTCGTAAAAGCCCCACGTGGGGGCGTACTCGGCGCGGGACGAGGTCTCCGCCACCAGGAGCCGGCCGCCCTCCGCCGCGAGTCGCCGCTCCACTTCCTCAAGCAGATCGCTGCCGATGCCCTTGCCCTGCCAGACTGGGTCGACGGCGATCCAGTACAGGTCCCAAGTCCCAGCGGTGGCCGGCGTCGGGCCCCAACAGGCGAACCCGACCAGCATGTCGGCGCCGCGCTCGTAGGCTCCGACGATGCGGTAGTCCTCGTCCCCGGCCAGAGCTTCGTCCAGGACCTCCACCGCGATCGCGGTTTCGGCCGGCGCGAACACGCCGGTGGCTCTCGCCAGTTCCTCAAACCGTGCGCGCTGAGCGCGAGCGACGGGGCGGAGCGAGCAGCTCACGCGCAGCCCTGGCTCCCTGGGCGTCCCGGAGCGCCACCTCGGCGATCCGTCGCACCAGCTCCGGGTACTCCCACCCCGCCGCCTTCGCCATGCGCGAGAGCCCGGCCTCGTCCGTGAGGTCCGGGTTCGGGTTGACCTCGAGGACCCACGGGCGTCCCGTGTCGTCCACCCGCAGGTCGACTCGCCCGTAGCCAGTTCCTTGCATCACCCGCCACGCCGCTTCGGCGATGCGCACGAGGCGGACGGCGAGACGCTCGGACAGCTGCGCGGGGCAGACGGGGCGGCTCCCGAGGTCCTCGGCCGATCCGACGTCCCATTTGGCGGCATAGGTGAGGATCGGCCACGTCCCCTCGGGCATCGCGGTGAAGTCGATTTCGGCGATCGGCAGCGTGCGGCTTCCCACAAATCCGACGTTGAACTCGCGACCGGGGACGTACTGTTGGACCAGCACTTCCTCGAACTGCTCGGTCATCGCGGCGATACGCGCGCGGAGCATCTTGCGGTCGGCCACGACGGATTGCCCGTCGAGGCCGGCGCTGGCGTCCTCGGCCGCCGGCTTGACGATGGCGGGAAGGGGGAAGTCGTCGGCGACCTTGCCGTGTGCGAGGATCCAGGGCGGGATCGGCAGGCCGGCCTTCTCGAGGATCGCGTTCGCGGTCGCCTTGCGCCGACACGCGGCCACGGTCCAGAGCCCCGAGCCGGTGTGGGGGATGCCGGCGAACTCCAGCATCCCCACCACGTGCTCCTCCCACTCCGAAACGCCGTGTACTCCCTCGCAGAGATTGAACACCAGATCGGCGCGCCGGCAGGCCTGGAACCATCGCATGTCGTGCTTGACGGGGACTTTCTGAACACGGTGGCCCATCGCGCCGAAGATGAGGCCGAGCTCGTCCACCGCCTTCATCACTCCGGCGATATCTGCGGCGGTCCAATCATCGGCGCCCGGGTCGTACAGGACGACGACCCTCACGCCGTCGCCTCCGCCGGCACGGATAGGGGCCGGCCCGTGATCCGCCGCCACGCGATCCGCACGATCTCCTGGATGAGCTCGTCGTAGGAGAGCCCAGCCGCGCGCGCCGCCTTCGGGAAGCAGGAGTTCATCTTCGGGTCAGGGATGATACCGGGGAGCGGGTTCAGCTCCACCACGTTCGGGACGCCGGCGTCGTCGACGCGCACGTCCACGCGGCACCAATCGCGGCAGCCGAGGGCGTGGTAGGCCTCGAGCGCGACGCGCTCAATCTCCCGGGAGAGGCCCTCGGGGACGCGCGCGGGGCACTCGAAGATGTCGAGCTGGTGCTCGGGCGTGTCCCAGATCCACTTCGCTTCGTAGCCGTATACCGGCGCCGCCCCGGCCGGCAGCGCTCGAAAGTCCAGCGCGACGAGCGGGAGGCAGTAGGCGTCCGGGCCATTGCCGAGGATCGCGACGGTGAACTCGGGGCCGGGCAGATAGGCCTCGACCAGCACCGGCTGGTGGTAGGTGGCCAATAGGAACGCCACCCGCTCCCGCAGCTCCGCCCGGGTGTGGCAGAGGTTGTTGGCAAATACGCCTTTCCCCGACCCCTCCGCCACCGGCTTCACGAACAGCGGGTAGCGCAACCGCACCCGCGCGAGCTCGCGCAGTTCGCTCACCAGTGTAAAGCGCGCCGTGGGCACGCCGCGGCACGCGAGGATCTCCTTGGCGCGCGCCTTGTGCAACGTGAGCGACAGGGTGAGCGGGTCGCTCGCGGTGTAGGGAACGTTCAGGTACTCGCAGATCGCGGGGACGTGCGATTCGCGATTCGGGCCGTGGAGTCCTTCGGCCATGTTGAAAAGGAGTTGCGGCCGGGCGAGCGCGAGCTTCTGCGGGAACAAGGGATCGGCTTCGAGTCGGATGACGCTGCCGAAGAGACCGAGAGCCTGCTCCACGGCGTCGATGGTGGAGGGGTCGTCCCACTCGGCGAACGCGTCGCTGGTACTCGCAGGATCGTCGAGCGAACTGTCGGGATCCGGTTTCTCGTTGTAGGCGAGACCGATGCGCATCGTGGTCTCGGGTGACCTCCTACAAAAAAGGCCGCTCTACGTGGCGGTCCGTCCAGCGTCAACACGTTGTCCGATATCAGAATATGGCGTACCGGATGAATGCGCAATAGGGAAAATGGGTTTTCCTTTTTTCGTTTTCCGTCATCCGACATCGCTCGACACGGACGACCGAAAACGAAAACGGAAAATGGAAAACGGATGACGCTACACCTTGTGATACGTTACGCGTGCGGCTTCCCGTTTGTCATCGGCGACGTAGATCTCGAAGTCGGAAAACAGCGCGGACGCTTCGCGCTGCAGCACGCGCAGCACGGCGACCGCCATGCGTCGGATCTCGAGTTCAGCGCCCTCGCCGCAACGCAGCTCGAGCATCGTGCGCCACGCGCGCGCGTTGCCGGAGACGATGATCTTCGCTTCGGTCGCATTGGGGAGCACGCTGCGCGCCGCCTCGCGCGCCAGCTTGCGCCGGTGGACTTTGTCAGGGATCCAGGCGTAGCGCTCCATCAAGCCCTCCACCGCCTTCACGTAGGCGGCTTGCGCCGCGGCGACCTGGCGCTCCCACTCCGACTCGAGCGCGGGGTCGCCGAGCATCGCGGGCGGCACCACGAAGGCCGCGTGCGATTCGTCCACGTAGCGCTGCGAGATCTGGGAGTAGCCGAACCCCGCGCGGTGCCGCACGAGCTCGTGGGAGCAGGAGCGCGAAATCCCCTCGATCAGCAGTACGTAGACCGAGTGCTCCAGTACGGAGCCGTGGCCCTGCTTCTTGATGTTCTCCAGGTAGTCGGCAGTCGTGCGGCGGATCGGGTTGCGCTGGCTCATATAGCACAGCCGGCCGGCATACTCGGCGAGCCGCTCTCCGTCGGAGGCCTCGCCGAGCCACTGCACCGGCAGGTGGGTGGGCTCGAGAAACTGGGGCCGGGCGATAAGCGTGACGCGGGACTCGCGGAAGACTTCCATCAGGTGTCGGGTGCCGGGTTTGGGGTGTCGGCTTTCGCCAGCTCGAGCTTGGGGACGCCCCATGCGGCGTTCCGCTCGGTGTCCCGCAAGCGGGCGGCGATGTCCTCGGGAATGGCGGCGGCGTCGGCGCCCACCTTCAGCTCGGCGAGCGGCGCCCAATCGGCCGCGGGAAGTATAACACCTGGGTTGAGGACACCGCGCGGGTCGTACGCGCGCTTCACGTCGCGGAACTGCGCGAGCACCGCCGGTCCGTAGAACCGCTCCAGCAGACCGGCGCGCAGTCGCCCGTCACCATGCTCCCCGCTCGGCGTCCCGCCGAGTTGCACTAGCAGGCCGGTCACCTCCTCGAGCAGCCCCGCCAGTGTCTCATGCCACCCCGCGCGCGTCGTGTCGGGAAGCGCGTTCGCGTGCACGTGCCCGTCGCCCGCGTGACCAAAAATGACAAGGGGCACACCGCGCCGTTGGGCCGCGCTCGAGAGGCCCGCGACGTAGTCGCCCAGGCGCGCCAGCGGCACGCAGCCATCCTCCACTACCTGCAGGGATCGCTGCGTCTCAGGGAGGCGGGCCAGAGCGGGGCTCGCCAGTCGGCGCACCGCCCACAGTTGCGCCAGTCCGGCACGGTCGAAGCCCGTGTCCACGCTGGCCGTCAAGTGTCTGAGGCCACGCACCGCGTCCCCGACGACGCCGCGGGCGGCCTGCGCCGTCTCCCGTTCGAACTCGACTAGGAGCAGACAGGCCAGGGCTCCGGGTACCGAGGGCTGGACGCGAGCGAGGAAGGTGCGGTCGAACAGCTCCACGGCCGATGGGTCGAGCGCGACGAGGTGCGACACGGCCTCCCCGAGGGCGGCGAGGTCGGGCAAGCCGAGGGCCGCGCCCGCCACGCTTGGGGGAAGGGGATCGAGCCGCCACTCGACCGCGGTGACGATGGCGAGCGTGCCCTCGGAGCCGATCAGCAAGTCCAGCTCGTCGCCCGATGCCGTGAACGCATCGAGGGCATAGCCACTCGAGTTCTTCCGGGTGCGAGGGAAGCGCTGAGCGATGAGCCGTCGCCCGTCTGCGGCGATTGAAAACCGCTCCCCACCCCCTCCGCCTCGTCGGACCGTCCGAACTTCCCCGTCCGTGCCCACGATCTCGACAGCTTCCACCCAGCGCCGCACGCTGCCGAAGCGGAGCGAGCGTGGGCCTGCGGCGTTGGTGGCTACCATGCCGCCGCAGCTCGCGAACGCCCCAGACGACGGATCGGGCGGCAGTCGCAGCCCCACGCCGTACGCCGCCTCCGACAACCGCGCCCAAGTGACCGCAGCGCCGGCCCGAGCGGTGCGGCGCTCGCCGTCCACGACGAGGTCGCTGAACCCCTGGCTCAAGTCCACGATTACGCCGTGTCCCACGTTCCCACCGGGCATGCCGCTCCCGTTGCCGCGCGCTACGAGCGGTGTCCCGGTGGTGGCGGCCCAGCGCACGACCTCTTGGACCTCCGCGACTGTCCTCGGGATCGTGGCCGCCGCCGGGACGATGCGGTAAATCCCAGCGCCTTCGGCGTACGCAGCGCGGCTGCGATCGTCGTTCCGTAACGGTGGTGTGGTGGTCACGCAGCTAACTTGACACGATCGCAGCGCCGCGTGAAGCTTCCACGTCTCTATGGCCACAACCGCTTCACCTCAGCGTCCCCAGCTCATCCACATCGAGACCGATCGCCGCCTCGGCCATGAGTGGGACGAGTGGGATGGCAAGCCGCTGCCCAATAACGGCGACTACTCATCTCCGCCGTGGTTGTTCTTCGTGTATGCCGCACTCACTTTACTCGTAGTCGGCGGCACCGCCGCCGCGCTCCTCTATCTGCTCGCGCCGCGACTCGGCGCGCTCTCGCCGTGGCTCCCCGCCGCCCTCCGCTGGATCCTTGCCGGAGCCTCGGGGGTGGCTGTGCTCTGGTTCGCGGTCCTGGTCGCGTCGTTTTACGGCCGCGTGTCGCTCCTTCCGGAGGCCCTGCTCGAGCGCGGTCCATACTTGCGACTGATGAACGTCACCTCCCGCTTGGCGCGCTGGCTTGGCCGGCGCGACTGGGTGGAGCACGCCGCCATCGACGTCTACAACACGCTGGCCGTGCGCCGGGGGCGCATGGTCGGCAAGGGCGAGCTGCTGGTCCTGATCCCACGCTGCCTCTCGAAGGACGCGCTGGACGGCGTGCTGGCGATCGCGGGGCGCTACGAGGTACCGGTGTTCGTCGCGACGCGCGGGCAACTGGCGCGCCGTGTGATCCGCGAGCGCCGGCCGCGGGCGGTGGTGGCGGTGGCGTGCGAGCGGGACATGCTGACCGGTCTGCGCGACGTGGCGGGCAAGCTCCCCGTGCTCGGCCTCACGATGCAGCTGCCCAACGGTCCCTGCCGAGATGCGGTACTCGATCTCGAGATGATGGACAGCTGGGTGAAGGGCCTCGTCGGAGCCTAAGTCCCGAGCTTCTTCTTTACCGCCTCCAGCAGCCGGTTCACCAGCTTCCGCCCCTCATGGTCGGCCGGCGCGATCACTTCCAGGTCCCGTTCCGTGCGTGACGGGTCCCGCAGCGGCCGCACCACCGCCTCCACCGTCAGCTTCGATTTCCCCGGCGCGTCGGGATCGATCCAGCAGCGGATCTTGACGGTGCTCCGCTCATCCAGCCCCTCCCCACGTCCACTCTCTGATTGCTTGGTGCGGGTATCGTACCACGCCGTCTCGACGAAGCGGTCCTCCACGCTGGCCCGGTCCAAGCGCAGTCCCGCATCTGTCAGCCATGACCGCACCTCCCCCAGGACGCGCAACGGAGGCGCATCGAGCACCACCGCAGTAGCTTCGGGGAACGGCGCGAACGCTGGTCGAGTGCTGACCGGTGAGCAGGCCGCGAAGAGCGCAAGTGGGACCGCGGCACGCGGCACGCGGCATGAAGGCCGGGCGAGTGTGTTCCGCGTTCTAGTGTGAATGCGGGGGCGTCCCGGGAGCATCGTGGTGCGCCGTATCCCTCCCGGCGGCCGGGTGCGTCTGCTCCTCCGCCTCCCCTTCGTGGTGGTGCCCGGCCTCGCGGTCCTCGATTTCAGCGCGCATCGTCTTCATGGGGATGCCGGCGGCGTGCTCGAACATCATCCTTCCGCCGTACACCCCCGTGGCGATGACCAGCACCAGCCCCGCGATGGACAGGAGACGCAGTGCCCACTCCTCGGCGGGGGAGGTGCGAAAGCGCCGCCACAACTTCCACCCCAGCACGACGGTGAAGAGGATCATTGTCGTGAGGGCAAGTGTTTCGTGCGTCTCCATCAACTCGTGGATCGCTTCGCCGTGCTCGATCTCCTTCTCTGCTAGTTCTCCGGCGATCACGGCCGCCCAGCCGCCGATGACACCGGCCCACAGCGTCCACAAGGCCGCCCATTTGAGCGACTCTCGCTTCAGTCCCCAGGAACCGAGCTCGAACAGGACCGCGACGACGAGCAGGGCAGCCGGCAGGTCGTTCAGGGCGGCATGGAGGCGTGGCATGTCGTAGCCGAAGATGTGCATCAGGTCTCCCGCAATTTCGTGGAGGTCTTACAACCCGAGACTCGAAACGGTCGGCGGATTCACTGTGTGATCGTAGAATCCCTTGCCGCTCTTTTTTCCGAACATGCCGGCCAGCACCATCCGTTTGAGCAACGGTGGCGGGGCGTACTTCGGGTCGCGGTACTCGGCGAACATGATCTCGGCGATCTTGTACGTCGTGTCGAGCCCTACGAAATCGAGCAGCGTGAGCGGCCCCATGGGATAGCCGCACCCGAGCTGCATCGCTTTGTCGATGTCGGCCACCGAGCCGACGCCCTGCTCCACCGCGCGGATGGCGTCCAGCAAGTACGGCACGAGCAGCCGGTTCACGATGAACCCCGAAGTGTCTTTCGCGGCGACGGCCTCCTTGCCCAGGGACGTCGCGAAGGCGTACGCCCGCTTGAACGTCTGCTCCGTCGTCGTGACCGTCCGGACCACCTCGACGAGCGGCATCAGGGGGACGGGATTGAAGAAGTGCAGTCCCACGAACCGGTCGGCGCGCTTGGTGGCAGCTGCCATGGCGGCAATCGTGAGGCTCGAGGTGTTGGAAGCGAAGATGGTGTCTGGGCCGCACAGGGCGTCCAGCTGTTGCCACAACGTGTTCTTCACGTCCAGGTCCTCCGTGACGGCTTCGATGACGACGTCGCAGCTCTTCAAGTCGGCGGTGCTCGTCGTGAAGGCGAGGCGCTTGAGAGTCGCGTCACGGGCGTCCGGGGCCAGCTTGCCCTTTTCGACGAATTTGGCGAGGGACTTCTCGATCCCGGTCTTCCCCTTCTGGATGATCTCGTTCGACACCTCGCGCACGATGGTCTCGTAGCCGGCCGCCGCCGCCACCTGGGCGATCCCGCTACCCATTAGGCCACACCCTAGCACGCCTACGCGCTTGATCTCCGTCATACTTCTCCCATGTGATCCCGGGGTTACCGAAAGGTCTTTCGCAGCTCGACGGCAATCCGGACGAACGCGCTCTCCCGCGGGCCGGGGAGCGCGTGCTCGGGGCGGACCTCTCCGTGCTCCAGCCGATCGAGCACCTGCTCGAGCGCGACTTGAATCCTCTCGTTCTCGGGCCCGTGGCGCCGGAGCAGCGTCACGCCCGCGACGGCGAGGATCGGGAACGGCAGTAGGGCCCACGGCATCAGGAACCCGAGGGGGATCGCGGCAGCCGCGGCGGCGACGCCCAGGCTACCGAGTAGCGCCGCTCCCTGGATCCGCACACTGCGCGCGCGGTGGTTGTCCGCCGTGAGTTGGACGTGACAGAACCCGGGCTCGAGCTGGGTCACCTGCCCCGCGACCTCGCCCGCGTGCGCCAATGCGTAGCTCTTGCCGCCCGCACCGAGGGCCCGTTGGATCGAGGCGAACGCGCCGCGCTTGGGCTCCCAGGAAGTGCTGTCGGGGAAACGGCGCTTCACCTGCAGCAGCTCCTCATCCTCCATCCAACGCGTCAGGGCGCGCTCTACGACCGCGCGGTCGCCCGGCACGACGCGGGCCGCCGCGAGCTGCGCCGGGCCAACCAGCCAGGCCATCAGGCCGGCGGGGACCGCGGCGACGATGCGGGTGCGTTCCTCGAGCAGCGCCTGGCGCAGGTAGCGCGCCGGGATCCCGACATCCTTGCCGAGGGCGAGCAGCTCCCCCTCGGTGAGTCCCTCGCCGATGTCGTGCTCACCGGCTTGGAGCTCAGCGGCGCGCTGGAGGATGCGGTCGAGCGCCTCGCGGCTGATCAGCTCGCCGGGCATCGCGAGTGCCGTTCCAACTCGTTGTCCCCAATCTCCGGCGGGATCCTCGCCAAGCAATGCTTCACGGGGATCCGGCTCCGTGTGCCCTGCGTAGTTGGAACGGCACTAGGCTTGGACCCGGTCCTTGCTGGGCACCTGGGGTGCGGGCACCGATTCGCCGGAGGCTTTCGCAGGCAGGGCCGGCGCGCGGCCACCCTTGATGGCATCGAAGAGCCCCTTAAACAGGTCGATTGGAATCGGGAAGATCGTGGTCGAGTTCTTCTCGGAGGCGATCTCCTGCACCGTCTGCAAGTAGCGCAGCTGGATGGCCGCGGGCTCGGAGCCGATGATACGGGCGGCCTGTGCCAGCTTCTCGGAGGCCTGCAACTCGCCTTCCGCGTTGATGACCTTGGCGCGCCGTTCGCGCTCGGCCTCGGCCTGCCGCGCCATGGCGCGCTTCATCTCGGGCGGTAGGTCGACGTCCTTCACTTCCACCGCCGAAACCTCGATCCCCCAATTCTCGGTGCGCGTGTCGATGATGTTCTTGAGGATGGCGTTGATCTTCTCGCGATTCATCAGCAGCTCGTCCATCTCGGTCTCACCCAACACCGAGCGCAGCGTCGTCTGCGCCAGCTGGCTCGTGGCGTACAGGTAATTCTCGACGCCGATCACCGCCTTCACCGGATCCCGCACCAACATGTAGAGGACGGCGTTTACCTTGATCGAGATGTTGTCCCGCGTGATCACGTCCTGGGGCGGGATGTCCAGGGCGACGACGCGCAGCGAGACTTTCTGCATGCGGGCGAACAGCGGCGGCAGGTAGATGAGCCCGGGTCCCTTGGCTCCCCAGGAACGACCCAGGAAGAAGTAGACCGCGCGCTCGTACTCGCGCAGCACACGCAGCCCCGAGAACAGGTAAATCCCGACGCCGAGGAGGATGGGCAGGAGCAAGCTTTCC
This sequence comes from Gemmatimonadales bacterium, assembly GCA_035635835.1. Classification (GTDB taxonomy): domain Bacteria; phylum Gemmatimonadota; class Gemmatimonadetes; order Gemmatimonadales; family GWC2-71-9; genus 13-1-40CM-70-15. The sequence continues at coordinate 2,637 of DASQAH010000349.1, read as the reverse complement.
ATGGGACCTCCTAGGCGTTGAAGGCTTCCACAATGACCGCCGCGCCTTGACCGCCCCCGATGCACGCCGAGCCGAGGCCGAACCGCTGCTTGCGTTGCCGCAGAGCGTGCAACAGGTGAACGGTGATGCGGGTGCCAGTCGCCGCAAGCGGGTGGCCGATGGCGATCGCGCCGCCATGTACGTTGGTCTTGCTCCGGTCGAGCCTGAGCTCCTTTTCCACCGCGAGGTATTGAGGAGCGAACGCCTCGTTCACCTCGACGAGGTCCATCTGCTCGAGCGTCATGTGCGCCTTGGCCAGCGCTTTCCGCGCCGCCGGAGCCGGGCCGATGCCCATGTACTTGGGTTCGACCCCGACGACGGCCCAGGCCACGAGTCGCCCCAAGGGCTTGCGCCCCTTCCCCTTGGCGTACGACTCGCTCGCAATCACCGTGGCCGCGGCGCCGTCGCAAATCCCCGAAGCGTTCCCGGCCGTCACCAGGCCATCCTTCTTGAAATACGGCTTGAGGCCAAGCAGCACCTCGAGCCTCGTCTCCGGCCGCATGTGCTCGTCGGCACGGAATAGCTCGGCCTGTCCCTTCTTCTTCACCGGCACCGGGACCACTTCGTCCTGGAAGACGCAGGCGTCCCAGGCCTGTTTCGCCCGTTGCTGCGACGCGAGCGCGACCTCATCTACCTCTTTGCGGGTCAGCTTGTACTGCGCGGCGAGGTTCTCGGCGGTCTCAGCCATCGATAAGCCGCACTGTGGGTCCCTGAGCGCCTCCCACAACAGGTCCTCGAGCGGAGCGGCGGGCCCGAGTCGCAGTCCCCAGCGGGCGCCACGCACGACATGCGGCGCCTGGCTCATGGACTCGCAGCCGCCGGCAAGAACCGCGTCCGCCTCGCCGAGCAGAATGAGCTGGGCGCCTTGGGTGATCGCCTCGAAGCCCGAGCCGCACAACCGGTTCACGGTGACGGCGGGGACCTCGATCGGCAGCCCCGCCTTGAGGCCGACGTGGCGGGCGCAGTAGATCGCGTCGGCCGAGGTCTGGAGGGCGTTGCCGAAGACGGTGTGGCCGATGTCGGCGACGGGTACGCCGGAGCGCTCAAGCGCGTGCTGTGCCGCGACGGCGCCGAGTTCGATGGCCGATAGGTCTTTCAGCGAGCCGCCGAAGGTCCCGAACCCGGTGCGCACCCCTGACAGAAAGACGACGTCTGTATTGGTACCCTGAGTCTTCATGGGGGAAAGCTCCGCGTGCCGTGTGTCGAAACGGCGGAATATGGGTGGGAGAGTGAGGCGGCGGTAGGGCGCGGCTTCAGCCGAGACTCACAGCGCCGCCGCAATCGCCGCGGCCACCTCTCGTGTCGTGGCCGAGCCGCCTACATCCGGCGTGCGAGCTCCGGTGGCGAGCGCCTGCCGCACCGCACGCTCGAGGTCTCGCGCCGCCGCTGGCCGGCCAAGCTGCTCGAACATCAGCGCGCCGGTGAGCACCGCGGCCACCGGATTCGCCAGCCCCTTGCCGGCGAGGCCCGGGGCCGAACCGTGCACCGGCTCGAACAGCCCCGCGCGGCCGGGGTGGAGGTTCGCGCTGGCGGCGAGCCCGAGCCCGCCGACTAGCCCGGCCCCGAGGTCCGAGAGGATGTCACCGTACAGATTGTTGGTGACGATCACCTGGAAGCGCTCGGGCTCGCGCACCAGCTCGAGGGCGAGTGCATCGACATAGCGGTGTTCGGCCTCGATTCCGGAGAAGCCCCCGGCGAGGCGCTGGAACGTCTCCTGCCAGATCCTGTGCGCCGGGACGGCGTTCGCCTTGTCGCTCATCGTGACGCGGGTCTTGCCATGCCGCTTCGCCCACTCGAACGCGGCTCGAATGATGCGGTCCACGCCTTTGGCGGTATTCACTTCTTCGGCGATATACTCGTCGTCCTGGATGCGGCCGCGCCCGAGGTAGACTCCCTCGGTGTTTTCCCGAAAGATGACGAAATCGATGTTTCGTTTTGAGCGGGCGCCCGTCCGCCCGTCCGACCGGAGTGGGGTGAGGTCAGGGTGGAGGAGCTGAACCGGTCGAAAGTTGATGTACAGGTCCAAACGGAACCGCAGCCCCAGTAGGATGTCGCGGGCGTGCTCGTTGCCCGGCACCCGCGGGTCGCCAAGAGCGCCGAGGAAGATGGCGTCCACATCGTCGCGGAGGTGGCGGAAAGCGTGGTCGGGGAGGGTTTCCTTGGTCTTAAGGAAATGCTCGGCTGAGTAGGGTAACCGTTCCCACGCGAGTCTGAGGCCGTGCCGGTCGGCGACGGCGTCGAGCACGGGGATCGCTGCCTCGATCACTTCCGGCCCAATCCCGTCTCCGGCGATGACCGCCACGCGATGGCCTGATGGCTCCGTCCGACGGTCCGAGCGTCCGCCGGTCTGGCTCATTCAAACCCCGTCGCGCGGCCGCAGCTGACGCAGTAGCCCCAGCCCACGTCCACCTCGGCGCCGCACGCCGGACATTTCAGCTCCTCCCCCGACGGCGGCTGGCCGCAGTGCGGGCAGAAATTGATTTTGCGATTGCGCGGCAGCATCCCGCCGCAGTAAGCGCACTGCCGGCCTGGTGCCTCCTCGTCCTCGGCCAGCTCGAATGGCGTGTCGGAGGAGGCCCCCCCCTCCCCCCCCCCCCC
>DASQAH010000348.1:0-5827 GCA_035635835.1 Gemmatimonadales bacterium | reverse complement strand
GTACCTGACGCTGGACGAGTACGTCGAAGCCTTCCACGCGGCGATCGCGGCGGGCCAGGCCGACGCCATCCGCCGCCGGTTCCAGAACGTGGATCTCCTGCTGGTCGACGACGTGCAGTTCCTCACCAACCGGGCCGAGATGCAGAGCGAGCTGCTGCGCCTCACGGAGGCGCTGCAGGCGGCGGGCCATCAGATCGTGCTCACCAGCGACCGGCCGCCCGCTGAGATTGCGGCCCTGGACGAGCGGCTGATCTCGCGCTTCTCCGGCGGGCTGGTTGTGGACATCGGCATCCCCGACTACGAGACGCGCGTCGCCATCCTGCGGCGCAAGGCCGAGGAGCGGGGCGCAACCTTCCAGCCGGGCGTGCTCGACAGAGTGGCCGGGGCGGAGTTCGCCAACGTGCGCGAGCTGATGGGAGCGCTGAACCGGCTCGTCGCCTACCAGGCGGTGAACGAGGCACCGGTCACCGCCGAGGCCGCCGGTGGGCTGCTGGGCCTGCGGCCGTCGGCCAGCAAGACTCCCAGTGCGGTGAGTGCCCCGACCCGCGCGGGAAGTCCGGCCACCGCCGACGAGTTCTCGTCGTTCCTGAGCGACGTGCAGGTGACGGTCGGGAAGGCGGTCGAGGCGTGGCGGGCCCGTGTCGCCGAGGCGATCCTGCGCTGGGAGGGCGAGGGCTACCGCACGCACCGCCTGGAGCGGCTGCTCGAACAGGAGGCGCCGCCCGCCGTGGACGAAGCGATCGCCGGCTTCGCCGGGGACGTCGAGCGTCTCAAGGCGCTGGAGGCTGAGGTCGCGGTGCTCGACCCGCAGGCCGCCGGCCAGAGCGTGTTCCGTGACCCCGAAGGGCTGGGGCGGGCCGAGGAGGCTGCGGCCAAAGTGCGCGATGGGGCGGCGCCGCCTCCCGGTCCCTCGCCCGCCTTCCCGCTCGAGCACTTCGCGACGGGGCCCTCGAACCAGGTTGCGGTGGGTGCCGTGCGCGCCGTGATCGCCGCGCCGGGCCGCAAGTACAACCCGCTTGTCCTGACGGGCCGCGGCGGGCTGGGGAAGACGCATCTGCTGAACGCGCTGGGGCTCGAACTCGCGGCCCGGCGTGGCGCGGTGGTCTCCTGTCTCTCCACGCAGGCGTTCATCGACGAGCTCATCGCGGCGATCGACGGGAATCGGGTCGACTGGTGGCGCGCGCGCTACCGGCGTGCCACGGCGCTACTGCTCGACGACATCCACCTGCTCGCGGGCAAGGACCGCACCCAGGAGGAGTTGTTCAATCTCTTCGACCTGTTCCACACCCAGGGGAAGCAGCTCGTCTTCACGGCGCCGCAGCACCCCAATACGCTGGAAGGGCTAGAAGAGCGCATCGTCTCGCGCCTCGAAGGGGGCCTCGTGGCTGAGTTGGCTGAGCCCGATCGCGAGGTGCGCCGGGCCGCACTTCCCCGCATCTGCGCCGCGCAGCGCATCGCGCCGGACGCCGCCTTGCTCGACTACCTCGCGGATCGGCCGGTCGACTCGGTGCGAACCCTCTCCGGCTTGGTGCAACGGGTGGCCAGCGCGGCGGCAGCGCAGGATCAGCCCGTCACAGCAGGTCTCGCGCGCGAAGTGCTGGAGGGGCAGGGGCCCGCCGACAAGCGCCGCACCTCGGGGTTCCGCACCAGCGGCATCGTCGTCTCGAGCGCGGGCGGGATCCGCAGCCATGAGAAGATGGTGTGGGACTGGCCCGCGCCAGGCGACCGCGTTATCGAGGAGCTCCGCTGATGGCGATCAAGGGCTCGCTCAAGGAAGCCTCCCTGCCGGACGTGCTCCAGCTACTGGCGCTGGGCCAAAAGACCGGCTGTCTCTCGATCGCCGACCGGTCCAACTTCGGCTACATCTACTTCGACAAGGGCCGCATCTGCTACGCCTCGATCGTCAACCGGCGCGACCGGCTGGGCGACATCCTCGTCAAGCACGAGAAAATCGTCCAGGCGCAGCTCGACGCCGCCATCGAGCGGCAAGCCAAAGAGCGCGATAAGAAACTGGGAGAGATCCTCGTGGCGATGGGGTCGATCTCCCAGCCCGACCTCGAGCGCTACATGCGCGTGCAGATCGAAGAGTCGGTCTACTACCTGTTCACCTGGACGCAGGGGACGTTCAATTTCGAGGCGGACGTCCGCCCCGAGCGGCAGGACTTCCTCGTCTCGATCAACCCAGAGTCGCTGCTGCTGGAGGGCGCCCGGCGCGTAGACGAGTGGAGTCTGATCGAGAAAAAGATTCCCTCCTTCGACATCCTCTTCAGCGTCGACCGCGATCGCCTGGCGATCAGCGAGGCGACCCTCACCGATACTCAACAGCGGCTGCTGCCGCTGCTCGACGGCAAGCGCGATGTGAACCAGATCATCGAGGACTCCGGGCTCGGGGAGTTCGAGGTCGGCAAGGCGGTGTACGGGCTGATCACTGCGGGCTTCCTCCACCGGGCGGGCCGCACCCCGTCGGCGGAGGATGCCAAGATCACGGACGCCCGCGTCGAGGAGCACCGCAACTTGGGCGTCGCCTTCTTCAAGACGGGCATGCTCGACGAGGCGGCGCGCGAGTTCCGCCGCGTCGCCGAGCTGCGGGCCGGCGACGCCAATGCGCTGTTCTTCATCGGGCTCGTGGCGCTCAAGCAGGCCCGCTGGCGCGAGGCGATGGAAGCGCTGCGCCTGGCCGCTGAGAAGGGCGGCAGCCGGCCCGCGGTGCTCCACAACCTGGGGTTCGCCTACGAGCAGCTGGGGCGTCTGCCGGAGGCGGAGTTGGCCTACGCCGAGGCCGCCTCCCGCGCTCGCAACGATGCGCGCGTCTACCTGGGGTGGGGCATCGTGGCGCTGAAGCGAGGCGACCTGGTGAGCGCGGCCGGGCGCCTCGACCGCGCCAAAGAGCTGTACACCGGCGCGCTGCCTGCGCCCTGGCACTGGGCGCGGACGCTCGCGGCAGCCGCAGCCGGCGAGTTCGAGGAAGCCGAGACGCTGGCCGAGGCCGCCGTGGCAGACCATCCTGGGAACGCAATCCTGCGGAACAACCTCGCGGTGCTGCGGGAGCTCGCGGGGGACCTGACGCGGGCCGAGGAGCTCGTGCGGGCGGCGCTCAAAGACGAGCCGTCGCAGCCGCAGCTCGCCAAGAACCTGGGGGACTTGTCCTACCGGGCCGCCCGCTATGACGAGGCCTGGGACGCTTACAACCGGGCCGTCGAGCTCGCACCCGATTTGGGAGACGACGTCTACTTCAAGCTCGGGAACATCGCCTACAAGCGGAACGACCGGGAGCTCGCGGCCCAGCTGTGGCGCCGGGCGCTCGAGCTCAACCCCAAGCACGAGCTCGTGAAAACCAATCTGGAAACTCTGAGCGCGTTGTCGTGACGGGAGCGCAGGACGACGGGGCGTTCAAGGCGCTGACCCAGCAGATCTCCCGTGCCCGCGGCTTCAGCTGCGAGGCCTACAAAGACAAATGCCTGCGCCGGCGGATCGCCGTGCGAATGCGCGCGCGCGGCGTCCATACGTTCGAGGACTACCGACGCCTCCTCGACCAGGACGCCCATGAGTATGACCTGCTGCTCGATGCCCTCACCATCAACGTCACCAAGTTCTACCGCAACGCCGAGACGTGGGATGCGCTCGCCGCCACCCACCTGCCTGCCCTGTGGCACGCGGGGTCCGGCCGGGTGCGGGCGTGGTCGGCCGGCTGCGCCTCGGGGGAAGAGCCCTACACGGTGGCGGTCGTGCTCGCCGAGGCCGCACGGGCAGTTGCAGGGGTGGTGGGCGGAGAGGCGGGAGCCGCGCCGGCGCTTGCAGGCGCTCGCGTGGACGCGACCGACGTGGACCGCGCCAGCCTGGAGAAAACCCGCGCCGCGGCCTGGCCCGAGAGTGCGTTTACCGAGATGCCCCCGGCGCTGGTGCGCCGCTACTTCAGCGCGGCTCCCGGGCCCACTCCCTCCTCCCCCCCGCTGCGGCAGGCGATCCCCGAACTGCAACGACTGATCCGCGTGCTGCACCACGACCTGGTGCGCGACGCGCCGCCGGATCCGCCCTACGACCTGATCGTATGCCGCAACGTCGTGATCTACTTCGATCGGTCCACCCAGGAGCGGCTGTTCGCCCGGTTCAGCGAAGCGCTGCGGCCCGGCGGCCTGCTCGTACTGGGGAAGGTCGAAACCTTGCTCGGCGCCGCGCGTGTGCGGCTCGAGCTGCTCGATCCGCGCGAGCGCATCTACCGGCGGCCGGCGTGAGCGGACCTCCCCCCCCTCCAGATGCGCTCGTGCGGGAGTCCGTCGTCAAGGTGGCCGACTGGGCGGCCGGCCGCGCCGGCGGCGTGCTCGTCACGCTCGGCCTCGGCTCCTGCGTGGCGATCATGTTGTATGACCCGCAAGCGCGTGCCGGCGCGATGGCCCACGTGCTGCTGCCCTCCAAGAGCCTCGCCCGCGACTACCAGAACGCGGCCAAATTCCCCGAGACCGCGGTGCCCTTGCTCATCGATCGCCTGAGCGCGCTGGGGGCCGATCCGCGACGCCTAGTCGCCAAGCTAGCCGGCGGCGCCAGCATGTTCGCCGCGCTGATGACCCCAGGCACCATCCAGATGGGGGAGCGCAACGTCGTCGCCGCCCGCAGCGCACTGCGCACCGCCGCCATCCCCATCATCGCGGAGGCGGTAGGGGGGGACCGCGGCCGCACCGTGCGCTTCCACCTCGACGACGGCCAGGTCGAAATCCGCGTCGTGGGAGCCGATGTCGTCGTCCTCTGATCCGCGACCCACCGTCCTGGTGGTGGACGACAGCGCGCTGATGCGTCGCGTGCTGTGCGACGTGCTGGGCGGCGAAGACGGCGGTGGGCCGTTCCGCGTGGTCGCGACCGCCCGCGACGGCTTCGACGCCGTCCGCAAGGTCCACCAGTACCGGCCCGACGTCGTCACCATGGATCTCGAGATGCCCGAGCTCGACGGCCTCGGGGCGATCGGCTACATCATGTCGGAGCAACCGCGGCCCATCGTCGTGGTCAGCGCCCACGCCGGCCCCGGCACGGCAGCGGCGATCCGCGCCCTCGAGCTAGGCGCCGTCGAGATCGTCGCCAAGCCGGACGACCGGACCCGGGCGTCGCTGCAACGCCTGGCGCCGAGCCTGATCGCCGCCGTCCGCGCGGCCCTCGCGGCCGACCTGTCCCATGTATCGGTGCTGGCCCGCCCCCCGGCCCCGGTGCGGCACTCGCCGGACGTCGCCCTGCGGCTCCGCGCGCAGCTGGCCGTCGCCATCGCGGCCTCGACTGGGGGCCCGCGCGCGCTCGCCGACCTCATGCCCCGGCTCCCGACGGGCAAAGGCATCGCTGTGCTGGTTGTGCAGCACATGCCGCCCAAGTTCACCCGGAGCCTCGCCGAGCGACTCAACTCGATGTCGCCGCTGCAAGTGGTGGAAGCCGACCAGGGCACGCCACTCGTGGCCGACACGGCGTACGTGGCGCCAGGCGATTATCATATGCGAGTGACCCCCGCCGCCGACGGCCCTGTCATCGCGCTCGACCAGTCCCCGCCCATCTGGGGCGTGCGCCCGGCGGCCGATCCGCTGTTCCGCTCCGTGGCCGCGGTGTTCGGCCCGCGCGCCGTTGGCGTGGTGCTGACGGGGATGGGTCGCGACGGCGCCGACGGGCTGCGTGCGATGCACGACGCCGGCGCTCTCGGCCTCGCCCAGAACCGCGAGTCAGCCGTCATCGCCGGCATGCCCCAAGCGGCAGTCCAGGCCGGGGGAGTGGACGCCGTCCTGCCGCTTCCGGAGATTGCCGACCGCATCGCCCTCGAAGTGGCGCGTCGCGCCGTGACCGGGTCAGGAGGGGGAAG
>DASQAH010000347.1:0-8270 GCA_035635835.1 Gemmatimonadales bacterium | reverse complement strand
CCCCCCCGGGCCTCCCCGCCTCGGGAAACGTGACAGGGGAAACTGGAATCGACGCCGCTGGCGCACTGCTGTTCCCGATTTGTCCTTTCGCGATTCCCGTCATTCCAAGGCTCTCCGCCACACCCTCATAGAAACGGTCCTCCCCTTGCAACAGGGAATCCACCTTGCGGAGAAACATCCCCGACTCCGCCCCTTGGATGATGCGGTGATCGTAGGTGCTGCTGATCGTGATCACCTTAGCGCCGGCTGTGTCGCGGATGGCTCCCGTGGCGATGATCGACCCCTGGCCCTTCATAAGGCGTGGCACGGAGGCCACGGTACCGATGGTGCCTGGGTTGGTGAGGGTGATCGTCGCGCCTGCGAAAGCGTCGGGGAGCAGCTTGTTGGTGCGTGCCTTCTCAACCAGCGTCTCGTAGGTCGCGTGGAAGGTGGCGAAGTCCATCTGGTCGGCGCGCTTGATGACGGGCACCACGAGCCCACGGGTGCCGTCCTTGCGCTCCACGTCTACGGCAAGACCGAGGTTCGAGGCCTGGGGATCGAAGCGGTGCGGCTTCCCCTCCACGTCCTGGAAGGCGTGGGTCATCACTGGGAACTGCTTCGTCGCCAGGACGAGCGCCCAGCCGATGAGATGGGTGAAGGAGATCTTCTTGCCCGCGGCGGCGAGCTGCGCGTTGAGAGCCCGGCGTTGTGAGTCGAGCACGCTGGCTGCGACTTCGCGAAACGACGTCGCCGTCGGGACGACGAGCGAGTCGGTCATGTTCTGGACCAACCGAGCCGCCGGGCCCGTGATCGGGGTGAGGCCGGGGTGCGAGGTTGGGGCGGGGGAGGGGGGTGGGGGGGACGCGGGGGACGCGGGGGACGCGGGGGACGCGGACGACGTTGCGGCCGGCGTGGCGGTCGGCTCCGTCTCCCGTTTCTCGCTGCCCGTTTCCCGACGGACACCAGAAATGTCCGTGGGGATGATGGGGAGGTCGGTGAGATGGCCGTTATCGAACAGTTGCCGCCACTCCTCCGGGACCGAGGCGGGATCCCGCAGGAACTGCTCGTACATGACCTGCACGAAGGCAGCGTTGTGGGTGCCGAACACGAACTCGCTCACACGGGGAATCTAACAGCCCCGAACAGTAGGCGTTAAGTTGCCGGCATGATGCGTCATCGCGCGCTCGTCCTCGCCTTGGTGTTCGGCCTTCGGCCGGCTCACGCCCAAGACCTTGGCGCCCTGCGTGCGCTGCTCGAGGGCCGGATCGCCCGGGCCCCCGCCGGCGCGGCCGTCGGGCTCTACTACCGCAGCCTCAGCGGCTCCGACTCGCTGCTCGTCAACGCGCGGGCCCGTTTCCACGCCGCGAGCACGATGAAAGTCCCGGTGATGATTCAGCTGTTCCGTGATGCTGATGCCGGCCGGCTCCGGCTCGACGACAGCCTCACGGTGACCAAGACGTTCACGTCTCTGTTCGACGGCACGCCGTTCGACGTGGACAAGGCCGACGACTCCGACAGCACCCTCTACGGACAGGTCGGACGGAGGGTCCGCGTCCGCGACTTGCTCGAGTTGATGATCACGGTGTCGAGCAACCTCGCCACGAACAACCTGATCCAGCAGGTCGGGGCGGCGCGCGCCGATCGCACGGCGCACGAGCTGGGGGCCGATTCGATCCGGGTGCTGCGCGGCGTGGAAGATGGCAAAGCCTACCGGGCGGGGATGAACAACACGACGACCGCGCGCGATCTGGGCGTCCTACTCGCCGCCATCGCGCAGGGGAAGGCGGCGAGCCCGGCCTCTTGCCGAGAGATGCTCGCCATCCTCGGCCGCCAGCACTTCACGGAGGGCATTCCGGCCGGCCTGCCTCCCCCTCCCGGCATTCGAGTCTATCACAAAACCGGATGGATCGAAGGAGTGGTCTACCATGACGCTGCGATCGTGGAGCTGCCGGCCGGGAAGCGCTACGTCCTGGTGGTGACCACGGGCGCGATCAAGCCCGACTCGGCTGCCTATGGGCTCGTCGCGGACCTGTCGCGGCTGGTGTACGAGGTGCGGCGGCCGTAGCGGGTCCGCTCGCTACGACACCCGGCGCGTCTTCCTCCGCATGAAGTCCATAAGAATGAACTGCCCCAGGGTCATCGTGTTCGTGAAGTAGGCCTTCCCCTTGCAGATCGCCGACACCTTCTTGACGAACTCGACCAGGCTGCGGTCGCGCGCCAGCATGAAGGTATTGATCAGGATGCCGGTGCGGCGGCACAACGCCACCTCGCTGTAGGTGGCCTGCAGGATTTGCGGGTCGAGCCCCATCGAGTTGACGTAGATCCTGCCGTCGGGGAGCGTCAGCGCCGAGGGCTTGCCGTCGGTGATCATGATGATCTGCCGCATGTCCTTGCGCTGCCCCTGGAGGATGCGGCGCGCCAGCTTGAGGCCCTCGGCCGTGTTGGTGTGGTAGGGCCCGACCTGCGCGTGCGCCAGCTGCGCCAGGGGAATCTCCTCGGCCGTGTCGTGGAACAGCACCACGCGCAACGTGTCGCCCGGGAACTGGGTGCGGATCAGGTGGGTGAGCGCGAGCGCCACCTTCTTGGCTGGGGTGAAACGGTCCTCCCCGTACAGGATCATCGAATGCGAGCAGTCGAGCATCAGCACCGTGGCCGACGACGAGCGGTACTCGGCCTGATGCACCATGAGATCATCGTACTCGAGGTTGATCGGGACCCCCAGGCCTTCGCGCTCCAGCGCGTGAGTGAGGGTCGCGTTGACGTCGAGGTTGAGCGTGTCGCCGAACTCGTAGGGCTTGCTCACAGCTTCCGCCTCGATGCCGGTGGCCAGGTGCTCGGTCTCGTGCGCGCCGAAGCTCGATTTGCCGATGCTCCCCAACAGGTGCTTCAGGGTCTTGTAGCCCAGGAAGTCGATCCCCTTTTCTGTGAGATTGAACTGCACCTGCTGCGCGGCCTCGCGCGCCATGCCGTTCGGCCCGAACAGCGGCTGCTGGCCGCCCGGCACCTTCGGCGGCTCGGTGACATTGAGGTACCCCTCCTCGATCAGCTTCTGAACGATCTTGTCGAGCAGCTCTGCTAGCTGGCGCTCGAGGTCGGCGTCGCGCTGTGCGTCACCGGTGGACTCCCCGCGCAGCACCTTGAGCATTTCGGGCGTGAGCTGGCCTGAGTCCATCAACGCCTGGAGAATCGCTTGGCGCAGAGTGTCGAGCGAGCGGTCGGCTTCGTCCTCGCCGAACTCGCCCCAGAAGGGATGGGAGTAGGGGCCGCCCGCGAACCCCGACTGCAAGAGGAAGTCGGCGAGCTGGTCGAGCAGCGCCTGGAGGTTGACCGTGTCGGCGAGCTCGGGCAGGAACTTCGAGTACGTCGTGTAGCGCATCGTTCTCGCAATCTCGCGTCCGGGTCCGGCCGGCGCAACGCGCTTCGGGCCCGGGCCGCCGCCAGCCTACCCGAACCTCCGGGGCCCGGCGAGCTTTCCCGTAATGACCGAAGCAGCGGGAGGGGGGGGCGGGCGGTTCGGGTTCGCAGCGCTGGCCCATCGGAATTTCCGCCTGTTCCTCGTCGGCCAGGGCACCTCCCTGATCGGCACCTGGATGCAGAACGTCGCGATGGGCTGGCTGGTGCTCAACCTCACCAACTCGCCCTTCTACGTCGGTCTCGTCGCCGCGCTGGGCTCGCTGGGCGTCCTCGTCTTCACCCTCTACGCCGGCGTCGTCGCCGACCGCAGCGACAAGCGCCGCACCGTAGTGCTCACCCAGACGCTCTCAATGCTGCAAGCGTTCGTGCTGGCGACGCTGTACTGGACGCACACCATTACGGTCTGGAACGTGATGGTGCTCGCCTCCCTGCTCGGGGTCGTCAACGCCTTCGATATCCCGACGCGCCAGTCCTTCATCGTGGAGATGGTGGGGAGGGAGGACCTGGTCAGCGCCATCGCCCTGAACTCTTCGATGTTCAACGCGGCGCGTGTGGTGGGCCCGGCCATCGCCGGTACGCTGATCGGCTTGCTCGACGTCGGCGCCTGCTTTTTCCTGAACGGGGTGAGCTACCTCGCCGTCATCGGGAGCCTGTTGGCGATGCGCCTGCCACCCTATGTCGCCTCGCCCGGCCGGGCCTCCGCGTGGGCGGGCTTTCGCGAGATCGTGACGTTCATCCGCGGCGACCGGCGTGTCTCGACCCTGGTCACGCTCACCGCGCTGCTCAGCGTCTTCGGGTTCCCGTTCCTGTCCTTGATGCCAGTGTTCGCTCGCGACGTATTGCACGTGGGGGCCGGGGGGTACGGCGTGTTGATGGCCTCGGTCGGTGTCGGCGCGATGCTCGGCGCGCTCGCGATCGCGGGGTGGAGCCGCCGCCTCCCCAAGGGCCCGATGCTGCTCACCGGGGGAACGGCGTTCGGTCTGCTCGTTGCGGCGTTCACGCTCTCGCGCTGGTTCCCTGTGTCGGTGGCCCTGCTCGCCATCGCCGGCTGCGCCATGATCGTGAACAACGCGCTCACCAACACGATGCTGCAGACCCTCGTTCCCGATCAGCTGCGGGGCCGGGTCATGGGCTTCTATTCCTTCGTGTTCGTGGGCCTCGCCCCGCTGGGGGCATTTCAGGCCGGGGTCTTCGCGGAGCGGTTCGGCGCCCCGCTCGCGGTGGGAGCGGGCGCCTTGATCTGCGCGCTGGCGGTGACGGTGGCGGCGTGGCGAGTGCCGGAGCTGCGTAACGCCTGAACGCGGCAGTCGGAACGCGGAGCGTGCGTCGACCATCTGGCTCTGCGCCCGCCCAGTCCCGTTCCGCGTTCATCTCCAGGCGCGTCGCCGGGCCTCCGCGACGATCACCCCCGCCGCTCCCTCGAACCCCAGCCGTTCCGCGTTCACGACCAGGTCGTAAATCGTGGGGTCCTGGCGGTGGCGGCCGTAGTACGTCTTGACGTACTGGTCCCGTCGCCGGTCGGTGTCGTCCACCACCTGCTCAGCGCTCCCGGGCTCCACGCCCAGGCGCTCCACCGCCAGCTTCATCCGCCACGGCTTGGACGCGACGACGTAGACGTGCAGCGCGTCGGGCCGCTGGGCGAGTAGCGCTTGCGCGCCCCGCCCCACGAGGACCACTCGGCCATGGCCCGCTGCCTCGCGGATGATGCGCTCGGTGAGCTGGACGATAGTCGCCTCGTCCTCCTCGACCCGCGGCACCGCGGCCGTCGTAATGAACAGCTCCGGCGATGCGACGGCGAGTGTGCGAGCCAGGCGCTCGAGCAGTCCCGGGGCCCGCTCTTCGCGTTGAGCGACCTCATCGGTAGGAAGGCCGGCCACCCGCGCCACCTCGTCCACGAATTGGTTGTCGATCACGGTCCACCCCAACGCCCGGGCGACGAGCTGCGCGATGTCGGAGCCGCCTGAGCCGTACTGGCGGGTGATCGTGATGACGGGTGGTGCCATCAGGGGGCAGAGCGGCGCTGGCTGTGGAGGTTGCGACGCATGTCGCCTAGGTTGAGGACCGGGAGGCCGCCTTCAGTCGGCACGATGATGATGAGGTTGTCGGAGCCCTTCATGTCCCGGAGCACCTCCAGGTACTGCTTAGTGAGCGCCTCCGGCGTGAGGGTCTGGTTCAGCAGCCGGACCTGCTCGGCCTGCAGCCGCGCCACCTCGACCCGGTGCCGCTCGGTCTCGACCTGCTGCTCCTGGGCGATCTTGTTGTTGATCGCCTGGACCACCTGCGCCGGGGGTTGCAGGTCGCGCAGGAAGAATGCAGTGACGGTCGCGATGCGAAACTTCCCAACGCCGCCGCGCGGCTGCGTGACGAGGGCGGAGTCGGTGAGCGCTTCCATGGTCCGCGCGATCTGGGTGCGCTTGGAGATGTCGTTGATCGAGTACTGCACCATGCCGTCCCGCACGCCTTTCCGAATGGCGTTCAGCACGGCGCCGCGGATCTGGTCCTCGTTGCCGATCTCGGTGTAGATGCGGGGCGCCTGCGTCGGGTCGATCTGCCAGCGGATCGAGACCTCGACGTGCATCCCCATCTGCTCACTCGAGAGTGCCTCGATCGCTTCGACGTTCACCCCACGCTCGGGCCACTGCTCCTCGCGGGACGAGTACCGCTCGATCGACGCCCACGGCGGTACGAAGCGGATCCCCGGCAGCAGCGGCGTCTGACTCACGTTGCCGAAGGCGTGCTGCACGCCGACTTCACCGGGGTTGATGACTGCCGTCGTGTCTGCGAGCACCACCAGGACGGCGATGACCACGAGGCTCAGGGAGGTGACTCGCAGGATCATCCCGACGGGCCGCGCGCCCTCGGACTTGATGGCCGAGGCGGCGATGCGGACGAAGAAGGCGGCGAGGAGGAGAATGCCGGCGAAAACGAGCGTGCCCATGAGGTCTCCTGGGACAGGGACGAGGGTGAGGGAGGGGGAGGGGGAAGGGCGAGATCAGGTAAAAAGATTCGGCCCGGCGGCGCCCTTGCCGAACGACGGACCTTTCGGCTCCGGCCGTGCGCGGGTGTAGCCCAGCTCCTCGCTGCGGGAAATACGCTTCTCGGCGACGAGCCCCTCCAGCACCAGCTCGCACGCTGCCACCATCGTCAGGGGGTCTTTCTTGCCCGCGAGGCCTACTTGCTCGACCAGGTCGAGCAGGCCCGGCACCACGCTGAACCCCTTGAGGCACGCTTCGGCGCGCTCGTCGACGGAGATCTTCAGGGCGCCGCCCTCGTCGAACCATTGGACGATGTCGTCCACGTTGGCCCCGCCCACGCGTGCCTCGAAGGTGCCTCCCGCGGCGCGGCGGATCAGCTCCTTGGCGATCAGTTCCGCACCCTGCAGTTCGCCCTCGTACTCGAGCTCGAGCTTACCAGTGATGGCCGGCAGCGCCGCGTACACGTCTGACACTCGGGGCACGACGGCCTTCTCCTTCGTCACCGTGGAGCGCCGTTCGGCGTTGGACACTACGTTCTCGAGCACGCTGATCGGCAGGCGCTGCGACACACCGCTGCGCTTGTCGACCCGCTTGTCGGTCCTGGCTTCGAAGGCGATGCGCTCGATCAGCTCGATGAGGAAGTCCGGCACGCGCAGTGGCCGGCCGGCGCGCTCCAGCCACGCCTCTTGCCGCGTGATGGCCACGCCCAGCTCGACGGTATGGGGGTAGTGCGTGAGGATCTCGGAGCCGAGGCGGTCCTTCAGCGGCGTGATGATCTTGCCTCGGGCTGTGTAGTCCTCGGGGTTGGCGGTGAACACGAGCGCCACGTCCAGGTTGAGGCGCACGGGGTAGCCTTTGATCTGGACGTCGCCCTCCTGCATGATGTTGAACAGGCCCACCTGGATCTTGCCGGCGAGGTCCGGCAGCTCGTTGATGGCGAAGATGCCGCGATGGGCGCGCGGCAGCAGCCCGAAATGCATCGTCAGTTCGTCGGAGAGCAAATGTCCTCCGCGCGCCGCCTTGATCGGATCCACGTCGCCGATGATGTCGGCGATCGTCACGTCCGGGGTCGCCAGCTTTTCCACGAATCGCGACTCGCGCGGCACCCAGGCGATCGGGGCGCGATCGTCGTGCTCGGCCAGCAATTCGCGGCCATACTTGGAGATTGGGGCGAACGGATGATCGTTCACCTCGCTCCCGGCCAGGATCGGGATCTCCTCGTCGAGCAGACTGACGAGCTGGCGCAGGATGCGGCTCTTGGCCTGCCCGCGTAGCCCCAGCAGGATGAAGTTGTGGCGTGAGAGAATCGCATTGACGAGCTGCGGGACTACCGTGTCCTGGTACCCCACGATCCCGGGGAACAGGCCCGCCCCGTTCTCGAGCAGGCAGATCAGGTTCTCCCGCATCTCGTCCTTGACGGTGCGGCGAATGCGGGCGGGGCTGGCCCATTCGGTCTGCTTGAGCTCGCCCAGCGTGGCCGGCTTCTTGAGAGTCATGGCTCGACGTTAACCGGTCGGCGCGCGCGGTGTAAAGAGTCGGGCTGCCGCGATCCCCCACGCTTTCAGGTCCACGCTCGCCCGGTGGTCGGCCCCGACGGGAATCGCGTCGCCGTTGCGCTCGGCGAGATCGACGCGCCGCGCCTGCTGGAAACCGTACGCCGCCGGCCAGATCCCTACGGAGCGTGCCGTCCCCGCGATGTCCAGCAGCTTCACGACCACGCCTTCGCCGTCATCGGCGGGTTTGGCGCTCACCACCAGCGTCCCCTTGTCGGCGACGAAGATGGCCGCGTCGCGGCCGATCAACGGCCCGCGGCCGGCGTTGGTGAACGGCGCGCTCACGTACAGCGGCTCACAGGCCGCCCAGCCGCGCCGCACCGGCTCGGCGGGATCCCCCCCCCCCCCC
>DASQAH010000346.1:0-6857 GCA_035635835.1 Gemmatimonadales bacterium | reverse complement strand
CCCCCCCCACCCCCCCCACTCCCCTCCGCTTCTTGAGGCGCACGGGCGTGCGGTGCCTCCGGAGCAGGAGTCGGCGCGGGGGAGGAGGAGGGGGAGGCGGAGGGGGCCGAGGCAGGCGGAGCAGGCTCGACTTGCGCCGGGCTGTGGCGCCCACTGCTGGCCTCGCCGAACACCGAGTCCAGGGAGATCGAATCAGCAGCGGGGCGAGTCGGAGAGCCCAGCGGGTCATCGGTCCCAGCGAATGCCCCGTCGAGCATGTTCGTCGATGCCGGCGCAAGATCCACGGCCGCCGCGCCCCTCTCCCCGCTCAACACACTACGCAGGAACGCGCCGACTGACTGACCGCTCTTCGTCTTGCCACTCCCACCCACCGCGCTCTTGCCGCCTTTTCCTGGGGAGAGCTCATTCACCTTGGCCCGCAACCGTATATCCCCCGGACGCCGCGCCAACAGTGCTTCGTAGACGCGCAGCGCGTCTTCTCGGTGGCCTTGCTTCAAATAGAGCTCGGCCATGGTCTCCGTGACGACCGGCTCGACCAGGGAGAGCGCCGCGGTGTCCGCCGCTCCGTCGTCGTCGGAGGCGGCGACGGCAGCTGGGATCGGCGCGGGCTTGGGTGGCCGGCGCGGCTCAGCTGCGACGGGTGCAGGAGCGGGTGGTGGTGGTGGTGGTGGTGGTGGCGGCGGCGGCGGCGGCGGCGGCGCCTGAGCGGCCGGAGCGGGAGCCGGGCGCGGTGCGGGCGCGGCCGGCGGGGAGCGTCGTGGGGGAGGCGGGAGATCTTCCGGCATGATCAGCGGCAAGTCCACGCTGGGCAAGTCTTCCATTATATCCGGCTCAAGGCGCGGTGCCGGTGCGGCGTCGGCCCGCCGATCGAGCGTGAACATCCCACTGCCATCGTACTGCGTCCGGGCGAGCCCCTCGAGCGGAGCAACATCCGCCTTGAGTTCGAGGTCTTCCTGGACCTCGATCCCCTCGGCTTTGGCCGCTTTGTGCGCCACGGCGTTGAAGTCGATCGCGCCGTCGAAGGCTTCGAGGTCCCGGGAAGGAACTGCCTTCGTCGGCACCGTCGCCTCGGGAGGCGAGGCTTGCTCCACAACGAAGTCGGGTTTGCCCATCGTCGCCGTCGGCGCCTCGGCCAGGGCCGTGTGTTCCACCACGAGCGGCGGGGCCGCCGCCGGTTCCACGGTCTTGGCGGCGGCCGCTTTTGCCTTCGCCCGCCCGAGTGCCTCGGCGGCGTCACCGTTCATGGGATCGGCCTCGAGCAACCGGCCGAGCCACTCGACTTCCTGGTCGAACCGCTTGTTCCGATCGGCGATCTCCGCCAATACCTTCAACGCGAGGATATTTTCCTTGTCCAATTGGAGGATCTTGCGGAACACTTCCTCGGCCCCGGAGTCGTCTTTCTTGTCGATCAGGCAACGGCCGTAGACGATGTGGGCACTGATGTAGTCGGGGTGCAGCTTGATGCCGGTCTGGCACAGCTCGATGGCGTTATCTATAAGCCCGGCTTTGCGATAGGCGTCGGCCAACGGGGCGAAATTGCGGCCCTTCGGGTTCTCCCGAAAGCGCTGCTCAAGCTTCTCGATTTCGCTGGTGTAGGCCACGGCCTAAGTCTATGTGGGAATTGGACGAAGATAGTGTTCGCAAGGCGTCGCTGTCAATCATTTGACGAGCGTTGTTGCTTGAGATTCCTTATTGTCGCTCTTAGACTTATGCCCCTTCGCCCTCCCTCCTGACGGAGACGTACCGGTCATGCTGCGCCAGATGCGCTCAATCTCCAAATACGTGTTCTGGGTGATCGCTATCACGTTCATCGGATGGCTGGCGTACGGGCAGGTGCAGGATATCCTCGCCGGCTCGCGGGACACGGTGCTGAAGGTCAACAACGACGAAATCCGTTTGCCCCAGTACCAAGCCGCGCTGCAGGTGGCCAACCAGCAGCTCCAACAGCGCAACGGGCTCGCGACGCTAACCCGCGAGGACGAAAAGCAGGTCTCCGATGAGGTCGTGAACCAGCTCATCCAGAGCGCGCTGCTGCATCAGGAATACCGCCGCCTCGGGATCACGGTGAGCGACGAGGAGGTCATCGAAGCGGCGCGGTCGAGCCCTCCGCCGGAAGTGATGCGGGCCCCCGATTTCCAGACGAACGGCCAGTTCGACATCACAAAGTGGCAGCGCTTCCTGGCCGCCGGGACCGCCCCTGAGTTCCTGGCCCAGCTCGAGGCGCGCTATCGGGAGCAGATCCCCGAGGTGAAACTGGCCGAGTACCTAACGGCGGACGTGTACGTGTCGGACGCCAAGCTCTGGCGGATCTATCGCGACCAGCACGATTCGGCGAAGATCGCGCTGCTCGCGGTCCGGCCGCAGACGATCGACGACTCCCTGGCACCCGTGTCCGATGCTGAGCTGCAGCGCTATTTCGCCACGCACCAGACCGACTTCAAGCGGCCCGCCGTGGCGTTTCTGAGCTTTGTGGCACAGCCCCGCTACCCGAACGCCGCCGACACGGCCGCGGCCCTGGCGCGGGCCCGGCGCCTCTTGGCCGAGATCGCTGCGGGAGGAAGCGGCGTCACGAAGTTCGCGGAGATCGCCAAGCGGGAGTCCTCCGACTCGGTCAGCGGCGCGCGGGGAGGCGACCTGGGCTGGATCAAGCGGAACCAGCAAGGCTACGATGCGCGATTCCTCGCGGGGCTGCGGTCGCTGCGGCCCGGCCAGCTCTCCCAGCCAGTGCTCTCGAACTTCGGCTACCACCTGATCCGGGTGGACGCTGCTGCCGGCGACTCGATCCACGCGCGCCATATCCTGATCCCGATCGAACTCCAGGGCCAGCACCGCGACTACGTCGAGACGCGCGCGGACACGCTGGAGCGCTCCGCGGCCGACCAGGAGAACGGCGCGGTGCTCGACAGCGCCGCCGCTCGGTTGCATCTCCCGCTGGGTCGGGCCTCCAAGCTCGTGGATGGGGATCGCCTGACACTGGGCCGCTACGTGATCCCCAACGTCAGCGTCTGGGCGTTCGAAGCGAAGGTGGGTGAAACGAGCCCGCTGATCGAAGGAGAGCCCGCCTATTACGTGTTCCGGCTCGACTCCCTCATCCCCGCGGGCGTGCCGCCACTGGGCACGGTCCGGGATGAGGTGCTGTATGCCGCCCGGTTGGAGAAAAAGAAACTGGTCGCGCGCGAGCGGGCGCAGCAGATCGCGACGACCCTGGGCAACAACCCGGACCTCGTGTCAGCGGCTGCGGCGCACCGCTGGCCCGTGACGACGCTCGGCCCCTTCACGCGGATTACCCCGCCGCCGCCGATTCAGCGCGATCCGCTGGTCGTCGGGACGGCGTTCGGACTGCGGGTGGGAGCGCGCAGCCCTCTGGTGGTCGACGACGGCGGCTACTTCTTCGTCGCCTCACTGTGGCGCAAACAGGCCGACTCGGCCGCCTGGTTCGCCCAGCGCGACAAACAGCGCGCCGACCTGATGGAGCCAGTGCGCCAGGCGCGCATGCAATCGTTTCTCGCCGGCCTGCGCCAGCAGGCGAAGATCCGCGACCGGCGCAAAGAGCTGTTTCGGAGCTCCCCCCAAAACACGACCGCCGGCACGTAGCCGGCGCGGGAAGAGGGGTGTGGGGAGAGGGGAGGGGTCGGGGGCTACTCGAGCAGGCGTCTCGGGGGGGTGGGCGAGCGGGGTGGGGATGAGGTCGCGCGGTCCGGCGCGTCGTCCACCGCGTCCCGGGCCGCGTTCACCGCTCGCTGAAAATCGCGCAACCCCTTCCCCACCACGCGGCCCGCTTCCGGCAGCCGGTGGGCGCCGAACACCAGCAGGCAAATCACCAGCAGGATGACGAGCTCGCCGCCGCTCATCGCGCCCAGGCCATGACTACTGGCTGAGGCGCTTGGGCTCACCACCGCCGGGCGCCGCCGGTTGCTGGAAGCTGCGCGCATCGCCCCCACTTCCCCCGCTCACCGGCGGCCCCGGGGGTGCGGTGGGAGGCGTCTCCACATCCTTCAAACTGCGCTTGAACTCCTTGATGCCCTGACCGATCGAGGATCCGATCTCGGGAATGCGCCGCGCTCCGAAGACCAGCACGAGCACCAGCAGCAGGATCAGGATATGAGCGAACGACAGGTCCCCAAACATACGCGCCTCGCTAAAAGAGCGATCGTGCGACGAAATAGGCGATCGCCACTCCCACGACAGACAACAACGACACGTCGAGCCCGATCGGGCCCAGCGTGAGGGACACCACCAGCAAGTTGAGATGCACCGGGCCCAATGTCGGCGTCACGGCCGTGGTGAAGAATTCCTTCGCCGCGCCTTGCGGCAGGAAGCGTCGCAGCAGCGCGTGGAGAAACCCGCCGAGCACAAAGCCCGTGCCGAGCACTCCCAGGTAAAATAGCGGCCGCCGCGGTCCGTGCGCCACGGCTTAACTGTGCCGTTCCACAGCGTACGCGATGCTGTCGCGCAGTGCCTCGCGCGCCGGCGAGGGCGGCAGCGTCTCCAGTTCCGTCTCGGCCCGCTGCGCGAGCTCCTGGGCACGGCGCCGCGCATAGTCGAGCCCCTCGGCGAGCTCCACCGCCCGAATCACTTCCGCCACGAGCTCGTCGGGCGGGTCGAGCGACGCCATCAACCGTTCCACCGGCCGCCGTTCCCCGGGCGACAGGCGCGCCAGGGCTGCGATCAGTGGCAGCGTCACCTTGTGCTCCTTGAGATCGAGCCCCGATGGCTTGCCGGTGACGGCCTGCGGCTGGGTATAGTCGAGCAGGTCGTCGGTGATCTGGAAGGCCATGCCGAGGGACATCCCGAACCGGGCGAGCGCCGCGCGCGCGCCGGGCGCGGCGTGCAGCGCGCCGACTTCGCACGCACCCGACAGCAGAGAGGCGGTCTTGGCGCGAATCAGGGCGTCGTACTGCGCCTCGCCGAACGCGAGCTTGTCGTGCGCTTCGAGCTGCCGCATCTCCCCCACCGTCATCTCGTTGGTGACGCGGGCGAACACCCGCAGCGGCTCGAGGTCCTCGAGCGCGACGAGCTCGATGATCGCGCGGGAGTAGAGGTAGTCGCCCATGATCACGGCGACCTGGTGCGAGAACAGCGCGTTGATGGTCGGCAGGCCACGCCGCAGCGCCGAATGGTCGACCGAATCGTCGTGCACCAGCGTGGCGAGATGAATCAGTTCCACCACTGCCGCCAGCGTCACGGCGCGGCCTGGAGGGGGCGGCGGATCCTCACCGCCCGCCGCCTGATGGCTGAGCAGCAACAGCGTGGGGCGGAACAGCTTCCCCTTCATCCGCAACAGGTGTTCGTTGACGTCCGCGATAACCGGGAAGTCTGCCGCGATGATGCGGCGCAGCTCGTCGACGACTCGCTCGAGGGTCGCTGCCACCGGCCGCTGGATGTCCCGCAGGGCGACGGGCGCGACCTGCTGGCTCACGTCACTTCGCCTTGGCGAGCGCTTTCACGCGGACGCCGACATCCATGAAGCGGATGTCCAAGGCGGAGACGCGTGCGTACAGCTCCCGGGCCTCGGTTTTGCGGCCCTGCTCCTCCAGCGAGCGGGCGAGCCAGTACATGACGCCGAGGCGCTCCTGGTCCCCCGACGCCGGCAACTCGAGGCCGCGTCGCAGCACCGATTCCGCCACCCCGAACGCGCCCTTCTCGAAGAAGCATCCCCCCAGCGCCTCGGACGTACGCAGCTTGCCCTCCGGGGCCCGCAGAGCCTTCTGGAATTCGGCGATGGCCTCGTCCAACAGGCCCATCTCCTTAAAGGCGATACCGAGATCGTAGTGCGACTGGAAATCCGCCTCGTCGATGTTTTCGTCGATCCCCTGCTTGAACCGGGCGAGCATGTCCTGGAAGTCCTGCTCCTCGTCGCCCGTGGGCTCCTCGTCCTGCACCTTCATGCGCGTGTCGCGCGTCTCCTCTTCGTCGAGCATCATCGCGCCGAGGTCGACGAAGTCCTCCCCGGATCCGGCCTCGTCGCGCACCGTCATCTTCGCGTCCTTGGCCCGGACCTTCTTGTCCGGCGTGGCGACGGGCGCCTCGGGCGTCGGCGACAACATGGCCAGGGCCGCCTTGGCGCGCTCGTTTTGGCGGTCGTGCTCCACAACTCGCTCGTACACGGCCCGCGCCTTCTCCGGGAGATCGCTGCGCAGCAGCGTGTCCGCGAGCTCGAGGTAGGCGTCGATCAGCTTGCCCTTGTCCCCTGCATTGAACGACAGCTCGACCTGTTTCTGCCGGTGCCGCACGCTGTTGGGATCGAGCCGCAGGATCTCCTCCACCAGGTCCTGGGCCTGCTGCAGGTTCTCGACCGTCTCGAACCCGCTGACTGCGATGTCCAGCTCCTCGATGCCGCGCTCGCGCTGCCCTGCCTCGATCAACGCTTCGCCTAGCGCCTGATGCGTTTCCGCATCGTCCGGGTTCTCAGCGACTCGCCCTTCCAGCTCGTCGATGGTCGGTGCCGCAGGCGTCTCCTCAATGCTCGAGAACACCAGCGAGCCGGTCACACCGCCCTGGTTGACGATCCCCTCGACTCCCAGGTCGATAAACTGCGACTTCCGCCCGCCCTCGACGATGGAGCTGTCGTCGTCGGTTTGCACCCAATTGGGGTGGGAGCGCTGTTCGTCGATCGCGAGTGGCTCGTCGTCCACCTCATGGCCCCTCTCGGTCGTCGCAGTATCGAAATCCGGCTCGAGCTCGAGCGGCGGGATTTCCATCACCGTCTTCCGCTTGACGGGCGGCGGGGCCGCCTTAGGCGAGGCTTTGGGCGCCGCTGGGGGTCGCTGGGGGGAGGGAGGGGGCGTCACGGCCCTGGTCGCTCCCGACGGTCGCCGGGGTACGACTGGCTGCACGCGCGGCCCCCCCCCCCCCCC
>DASQAH010000345.1:0-7866 GCA_035635835.1 Gemmatimonadales bacterium | reverse complement strand
GGGGGGGGGGGGGGGGGGGCGGGGGCCAGGCGGTGCCCAAACCGCTCGTGGAAGTCGCCGGCCGGCCGCTCGTCGTCGGCCTACTGGAGACCCTGGCGCGACTGGGATGCGAGACGCTGACTTGCATGATCCGGGAGGACTTCCCGGATGCCCTGCGAATCCTTGCCGCGTGTGACCTGGGCCGGCCGCTCCGGGTCGAGCCCTGTCACACGCCGACATCCGCGCATACTTTGGCGGCGGGGCTGGCCTTGGTGCCCCCGGGACCGGTGTTCTGCAGCCTGGTCGATACGATCATGCCCCCCGCGAGCTGGCAAATGGTCTACGCGGCCACCGGAGCGTATCTGACCGGGGACGTGGACGCGGTGCTCGCAGTGACGCCATTTGTCGACGACGAGTCTCCACTCTACGTGACCCGGGACCCTTCGGGGTTTGTACGCGCCTTGGGGAGGGGCGCCGCCGGGCCCCCCCCCCCAGTTGTCACGGGAGGCGTGTACGGCTTCAATTCCTCGGCCCGCCTAGCGGCCGCCGAGGCCGTCCGCGACGGGGTGGAGCGGATGCGAGGATTCCTGCAGCGGCTCGTCGCGCAGGGCGCCCGCGTCGCGACGGTGGAGGTCGAGAAGATCATCGACCTGGACCGCCCGTCGGACCTGCTAGAAGCGAATCGCTGGCTCAACGCCGCTGGCCTGTGACCTGAACACCAAGGCAGGAGGGACGTGGTGTGCCGGACGTCGTCGCGATTTTCCGCAACCCGACATACTCGCCGTTGCAGCATCGTAGCAACGACACGGCGATTCTCGAAGCGACGCTGAGGCACGTCGTCCGGCCGGGGTGGCGGCTGGTGAAGACGAGCGAGCAGGAAATCGCTGGTGGTCACTTGCCAGCCGCGCACCTCTATCTCAACATGTGCCAGGGCGCGTTGGCCTGCGAGCAGCTCATGCCGCTGGAAGAGGATGGGGCCCTCGTCGTGAACCGGCCCTCCAGCGTGCTCAACTGCCACCGGCATCGCCTGGTGAAGCGACTGGCAGGCGGCACGCTGCCGTTTCCCCGCACCCTGGTTGTGCCGAGCACTGCCGCGGTGCCCGCCCCAGCGCTGCGCGAGCTCGCCGGGGGCGAAGAGCGGATCTGGATCAAGCGCGGCGACGTGCACGCCGAGCGCCCCGAAGACGTGGTCCAGGTGGCGACCGCCCAAGTGAGCACGGCCATGGCGGCGTTCGCGGCGCGGGGCATTCCGTGGGTGGCCTTCCAGCAGCACGTCCCCGGCCCCATAGTCAAATTCTATGCTGTGGCTGATGGGCGATTCTTCCGCTGGTACTCGGCGGCGGGAAGTGGCGGGGCGGGGGGAGGGGAAGGGGGTGGGGGTGGGGGTGGGGGTGGGGGTGACCTCGCGATCGACGCGGACCGGCTGAAAGCGCTGGCGTTCGACGCCGCGGCCCAGCTGGAACTGGAGGTGTTCGGCGGAGACGTGGCGTTCCCCCGGCCGGAGCGTCCGGTGCTGATCGACATCAACGATTGGCCGAGCTTCGCCCCCTTCCGGGAGGACGCGGCGCGGGCCATCGCCGGATACGTATGCGACCGTCTCGAAACCGTCGGAGAGGAGCCGGAGTGACGACCGTTCGCCAAATCCAGGTGCCAGGACCGAAGTCCCGGGCGCTGTTCGAAGCCGAGGCCCAATACCTGGCGCCCGGGACCCAGAGCGTGGCGCTGTTCAGTCGACTGTGCATCGATCGGGGCGAGGGCGCGGTGCTCTACGACGTCGATGGCAACGCGTATATCGACCTGCTCGCCGGCGTGGGGGTGGCGAGCTTGGGGTACGCGCATCCCAAGTACGTGGCGGCGCTGCAACGACAGGTCGCGCGAATCCACGTCGGGAGCTTCACGACCGAGCATCGGGCGGCGCTGGTCAAGCTGTTGGCGGAGATCGCGCCCGGCGACCTCAATCGCTCGCAGTTTTATTCGAGCGGCTCCGAGGCGGTCGAGGCCGCCGTGCGCCTCGCCAAGTCCCGGACCCGCCGCCAGGAGCTAATCGGCTTCTGGGGCGGCTTCCACGGCAAGACGGCCGGCGTCCTCCCGTTGCTTGGTAGCGGTTTCAAGCACCAGCTCGGCCCCCTCATGCCCGGGGCCTACTTGTCTCCGTACGCGTCGTGCGCCCGCTGCGCCTTCGACAAGACGTTCCCGTCGTGCGAATGGCATTGCGTGGAGTTCTTGCGCAAGAAGATCGAGCTGGAGACGGCGAACAACGTGGCGGCGATCATCGTCGAGCCGATCCAGGGCACGGCGGGGAACGTCGTGCCGCCTCCCGGCTACCTCGGCATGCTCCGCCGCCTGGCCGACGAGATCGGCGCCCTGCTCATCTGCGATGAAATGCTCACGGGGTTCGGCCGCACGGGCAAGATGTTCGCGATCGAGCACGAGGGCGTGCTGCCGGACGTCCTCACGGTAGGCAAGGGGTTCGGGGGCGGATTTCCGATGAGCGGCATCATCGCCCGGGAGGACGTCGCGTTCGCGAAGCCGTTCGCCAACCCGAGCGGCAGCTCGTCGAGCTACGGCGGCAACCCCCTCGCGTCGGCGGCGGCGCGCATCGCCATCGAGACCATTCTCGAGGAGGATCTGGTCGAGCACGCGCGGCGCGTTGGCGAGACGATGCTCGCCGAATTGAAGCACTGGGAGCGTGAGATCCCAATCGTGAGCGACGTTCGCGGCCGGGGCCTCATGCTCGGCATGGACCTCGTGGTCCCGGGCACGCGGCGCTTGCTGGACAAGGCGCACACCCGCTGGGTGTTCGATACGCTGCTGGCCCGCGGGGTGATCGCGATGATCTACAACCCCGAAGTGCGGATCAATCCGCCGCTCGTCATCCGGGAAGAGCAGGCGATGGCGGCGCTGGCGATCATGAAAGACGTCCTGCGTGAAGCCGCCGACCGCGCTCGCGCATAAGGGCGTTCCCATCGAGGAGTGGGTGGACCTGCGGTTCTACCGACCGCTGGGCGCCCGCATCGCGCGAGCCCTGCAGCCTACCGCGGTGTCGGCCGACGAGGTCACCCTCTGGTCGCTCATGGTCGGCCTCGTCGGCGGGCACCTGTTCGTCTACGCCGACTGGCGGCGCAATGCGCTCGGGTTTGCCCTCATCATCCTGTCCGACGTGTTCGACAGCGCGGACGGTCAGCTGGCGCGGCTGCGTGGTACCTCCTCGCGATTCGGCCGCACGCTCGACGGCATCGGCGATAACCTACGCGGCATCAACATTTACGCGCATCTGGTGATCCGCCTCTACCTCGCTGGCGGGGGCTGGGCGGCGCTGCTGCTCGGCGCACTGGCCGCCCTCAGCCATTCGCTGCAGAGCGCCGGGGTCGACTTCATCCGCAACGCCTACTTGTTCGTGACCGACCAAACGGGAGAGCTGGATCTCCCCGAAGATTTCACCCGTGGCCCTCCTCCCTCCATGTCCGGCGGCTGGCTCCCCCGGTTCGCGGCGCGCGTGTACCGCGACTACGTGGGGAGGCAGGCCCGGCTCCTTCCCCGGACGGCGCGGTTGATCCGCTCGCTGCGCCGCGCGCCGATTCCGGCCGCCGTTCGCGCGGAATACCATGAGCTGCAGGGCCCGTTGCTTCCCGTGTGCGCCTGGCTGGGCCAGAACATCCGGTTCGCGTTGATCGGCGTGACGGCGATCGCCGGCCACCCCGCCGTGTACTTGTGGGCCGAAGCGTCGGTCATGAACATCCTCTTCTTGGTGGTCGTGCTGTGGCATGAATCGAACGCGACTGCGCTCCGGGAGTCGCTCAGGGAGGCGGAGCGCGCGTATGCCTAAGTCGCACGCGCAGCGGCGCTACCGGGGGGCGATCATCGGCTCGGGCAGCGTGGCGCGCGGCGGGCACCTGCCGGCGTTCCGGGACACGGCGGCGGTGCGCGAGCGCGTCGAGCTGGTGGCGTGCGTGGACGACGGGCCGGACGCTGTCTCCTTGGACGGCCTGCCGTTGCTGCGGAGCCCGGAGCAGCTGCGAGACTTCGGGCCGATCGACTTCATCGACATCTGCACCCCGACGGCCACACACATCGACCTCGCCCTCTGGGGCCTCGCGCAGGGCTACCACGTGCTGTGCGAGAAGCCGGTCGCCTTGACCCGCGCCCAGGCCGAGCGGCTGGCAAGCGCGGCGCGGCGACAGGGGCGCATTCTCGCGCCGTGCCACCAGTATCGCTTCAACCCGGTCTGGGGGCAGATCGCCGAGTGGCTGCGCGCCGAGGCGATCGGGCGGTGGTACTTGGCGGAGTTCGCTGTGTATCGCCAGGCGGCGGATCCCGGTGCCCGCGCCACCACGCAGAGCCCAGAGGGGGGCGCGGGGGCGACCGATGGACCGCCCTGGCGCGGCACCCGGGTCGAGAGTGGGGGCGGCGTGCTCGTCGACCACGGCGCGCACATCGTCTACCAGCTGCTCGACGTCGCTGGCCCGCCTACCACGATCGCTGCCTGGACGGGCCGGCTGCGTCACCGCGACTATGACGTCGAGGACACGGCGTCGGTGGTGCTCGAGTATCCGGATCGGCTCGCCACGTTGCTGCTGACTTGGGCCGCAGTGCGGCGCGACACTGTCGTACGGTTCGTCGGCGAGGCGGGGACGATCGAGCTGGCCGGCGGGGAGCTGCTGCTCGAGCGGGGCGGTCGCGTGGAGCGCCGCGACGTCGCCACGTCGCTGCAGAAGTCCGCCTACCCCGCGTGGTTCGGCGCCCTGTTCGCGGGGTTCGTCGACGCGCTGGACCGCGGAGCCGCTGACGAGTACCTGCAGGACATCCGGCGCGTGGCCGCGGTGCTCGAAGCCGCCTACGAGGCGGCGGCGACGGGCCGGCGGCTGCCGCTCGCGGAGTACTGGTGAACCGCAAGCTCCAGGTCCTCTTCTTCGCCTGCGGTGTCGCGCTCTTCGCGTTCTTCGTGGCGCGGACCGGACTACCAGCGATCCTGGCGAACGCCCGCCAGACCGGGTGGATGTTCCTGCCCCTGCTGCTGCTGACGGCCGTGATGTACCTATGCCAGGCCGGGGCGTCTTGGCTGATCCTCGCGGCGGAGCCCAAGCGCCCGCCATTCTGGCGACTGTACGCGATCACGGTGTCCGGCTTCTCGATCAACTTCATCACGCCGATGGTGAATCTGGGCGGGGAGCCCTACAAGGTCGCGGCGCTCTCGACCTGGCTCGGGGTGCGCCGGGCGGCGGGCTTCGTGGTGCTGTATCAGATGCTGCACAGCCTGGGGATGGTGCTGACCAGCTTGACGGCGTTGTTGCTGTCCTTGCTGCTGCTGCCGCCCGATCCCGCCCTGCGCGGAGCGAGCGCGGTCGCCTTTCTAGGGTTGCTGTTGATCACGCTGGTGCTGTTCTGGGCGCACCGGCACGGAGGGCTGGAGCGGCTGCTCGACCTGCTGCACCACCTGCCGCTGCTCAACCGCCTGGCCCGCCGCTTCGAACCGAGCCGCCCGACTCTAGCGCTGATGGACGAGCAGATCACGCAGTTCTACCACGACCACCGGCGGCGGTTCTTCGTGGCGCTGGTGCTGGAGTATGTGGGGCGGTGCCTGCTGATGTCAGAATACTTCCTGATCCTGCTCAGCGTCGGGGTGGACATCGGATTACCACGAGCATTCACAATCGGGGCGCTCGCCTCCCTCGTGGGCAACACGCTGTTCGTGCTTCCCTACGAGCTGGGGGCGAAGGAAGGCGCACTCTACTTTCTGTTCCCGCTGGTCAGTGTCGATCCCGCGCTCGGCGTCTATGCCGCGCTGGTGAGCCGCGTGCGGGACCTGGCCGGCATCGCTGCCGGGCTGGGACTGATTTGGGGCGCTGGCCGGCGCCGCGAGGCCGCCCCCGCCCCGGTCTCCACGGAGGTGACGTGACATGACGATCGTCACCCACGTGCTCGCCACGACCCTCGGAGTGCAGGCCTTCGAGCTGCACGGGTCGGAGGCGGTGCTGGCGTACGTGTTCGGAGTCGGGGTCGATGTCGATCACGCCGTGAAGTTGCCGTTCTACCTGCGCGCGGTGGGGCTTAAGAATCGGCGGGGCTACTACTGGCGCTCCTCGTTGCAGGAGCCGGTGGCGCTGCTGTGGATCCTCCCACTCTGCGTTTTCTTCCGCACCATCGTCCCGGCAGCGTTCTTCGTCGTGCACCTGGCGATGGACTACGGCGTGCGCTTCGAGAAGATGCCTTTCTATCCATACTCGACGCAGGTCACGCGTGGCTGGCTCGTGCATGTGCCGGACAAACTCAAAGAAGGCGTGATCGCTACGGTCCTGCTATGTCTGAATTTGCTCGCCTTCTTCGCGCGGCGATAGATCGCATCGAGGGGCCTCTTGTGCGCTTGGCGCACCTGGGCCTCGGCCTGTCGCCGAATCAGGTCACGTGGGCAGCATTCGGCGTCAGCGTCGTGGCGGCGGGCGCCATCGCCGCTGGACGCCTCGGCCTCGGGCTCGGCCTGATGGCGTTCGGTCAGGTCCTCGACGGCCTCGACGGCGGCATCGCGCGGCAGTTCGGCCTCGGCAGCGCCGCGGGCCATCGGCTCGATACGCTGCTGGATCGCGCGTCGGAAGGCGTCCTGTTCGCGGGCTTCGCGCTCGGCGGATTCGCGCCGCCGACGCTCATTCTGCTCGCGTTCGTAGCGATCCTGCTGATGACGAGCATCGTGGAGCGCTCCGGGACGGACCCCGGTTTCAAACGGTTCGCCCTGTATTTCGGACTGTGGGTGCCCTATCCGCTGCTGTTCACGATCATCTTCGCTGTGAATCTCGCCGCCTACGTATTGGGCCTGCTCGTGCTGGATTGCCGCTTTCAGCTCAAGATGGACGCGTTGGGCGGAGACCTGGACACGGTCGCCTCCCGGGCCGCGGCGCTGGAGCCGAGCAGTCGGAGGGGGGAGAGGGGAGACCCGTCCTCCTGATGCTCACGCTGCTCCTGCAGCTACTCCAGGCGCCGGGTCAGGCGCCGACCATTAACCCGGCGTGCCAGCGCGTGCTGTCATCGACATTCGTAGGCCGGCTCGCCGGCGCGCCCCGTGTCCACCTCCTGCCGCCCAATCCCGCCACGGGGGCCACCGGCACGTGCAATTACGCTCTCCCCGGCGACACGCCGCTAGTGAGCGTCACCATCTCGCGCTCGTCACACACCATGCAGCAATTCGCGGCGGCGAAGGCCGGCTCGAGCGGACTGCGGAACCAGCAGCCAGTGTCCGGCCTGGGCGACGAGGCCTTCACCTACGGGCAATACGGGGAGGATCTGCTCGCGCGCCGAGGGAACGTGCTCGTGGGGGTGACGACCTTTTTCCGGACCAGCCGCCGGCCCGGCCGTGTCCTGGACCCTCGTCTGTCGCGCGACCAGCTGATCCGCGTGGCGAGGGAGGTGCTGACCAGGTCGTGACTTGACGGTCGCGGCGCCGACCCTACGATTCAGTATGGGCCGAATGCTGCTCCGCCTTCCCCTCATCGCGGCAGGCACCGCGCTCGCCGCCTGCTTTGGCAACGGGGGCGTCCAGCCCAATACCGCCGACATCAGCGGCGCCTGGCAATACACCGAGGCGTTCACCGACCTGAGCCACGGGATCTCCTGCACCGACACCGGCACCTACCAGATGGTGCAGGCCGGGACAACGTTCACGGGGACCTATTCTCAGCGCGGCATCTGTCGGACACCGCAGGGCGATGTGAGCAACACCGACCACGGTCCGGTCAGCGCGGGCCAGCTCACCGGTCGGACGCTGAAATTCGCGGCCCCGAATTGTTCGTACGACGGCAGCGTGCGCGCGGACACCTACGATCGCATCGACGGGCACGTCGTGTGCCAGCTGCAGGACAGCACCCGGCTCCTCAACTTTACCGGCTCCTGGAACGCCAA
>DASQAH010000344.1:0-2254 GCA_035635835.1 Gemmatimonadales bacterium | reverse complement strand
AGCTGCTCGAAGCCCTGAACCTGCTCGAAGCCTTCCAGCTGCTTGAGCCCCTGTAGTCCGGCCAGGCTCTGCAGGCTCTCCAACCCCTGCAAGCCTTTGAGACCTTCCAGCTCCGCGAGGCCTTGGAGCCCCTCCAGCCCGCTCAACTCGGTGAGTCCCTGCACCGCGTCCAGTTGTCCCGTGAGGACACGGAGGGGGGAGGGGGGAGGGGGACGGGGGGGAGCCGCGCGGGGGTGCTCGGCTGTCCGGGGAGGTAGTGGAGTGGGGGGGGCCGTGGGAACGCGCCCCTGCGTGAGAGTCGTGACGGCCGCCAGCAACACGTGCATCGCCTGCATCAGAGTGCTCCTTGCGTGCCTGCCGGGACGCTGGTCCGCAGCTTGAGCAGCACGCTCCGTTGTTCGATCGCTTCGTTGATCAATCGCGCATCTTCACCGCGGCGGCCTGAGGGCAGGGTGGCGATCTGCGCCAGCACCACCTCCAGATCCTCGAGCAGGGCTTTCATCCGCGGCGACTTCGCCACGGGGGAGCCGAGCATCAGTCGGGTGGTCAGTAGCAGCTCGCGCGCCTGCTCCACGAACTGGGTGTCGGACGCGGTCCTCCGGACGTCGCTGCGGAAGCCGGTGAGGAGCGCCTCGGTACGCGTCAGGTACTGTGCTGCCGCGACGCGGTAGGCGAGATCGGGACCTGCCGGCGGGGCGGCTACGTCGGCCGCCGTCTGGCGCCCATCTGGAGGGGGGGCGCTGAACCGGCCGATCGCCACGCCTACGAGGAGCACCGCCGCGGCAGCGAGACTCCACCGCACCCAGGGCCGCAGTTCGATGACGCGCGGCGTGCTGCGACGCCGCGCCCGCTCGGCTTGGACGCGCGCCCACATTTCCTCGCGCGGCGTCGCCGGCGGGCGGTGATACTCTCGCGCCGCCCGCTCCAGCCGCTCGCCCAACCGCTCATCCGTCATGACACCCACTCTCCCGCGAAATCCGACAGTGCTGTGCGCAGCTTGGCGCGCGCCCGCGACAGTTGCGCCTTCGATGTTCCCGTCTCAACGCCCAGCGCGGCCCCGATCTCCTCGTGTGTGTAGCCCTCGACGTCATGCATCACGAACACCAGCCGGTAACGCTCGGGCAGATCGTCGATAGCCCGGTGAAGCCGGTCCTTCAAGTCCGGCTCGGCGGCGCGTCCTCTGCCGGCCACGCCGTCTGCCGCGTCCAGGTCCGTCTCCCGATCACGGGCCCGCTTCAGCTTCCGGAGCCCGTTCAGCACGACCGACGTCGCGATCGCATGTAGCCAGGTCGAAATCGCCGCCTCGCCGCGGAAGGAATCCAGCCGCTCGAAGGCGCGGATGAAAGTCTCCTGGGTGAAGTCCTGCGCGAGCTCGTCGTCGCCCGCCATCCGGTACGCCAGTCGGTAGATGCGATCCACGTGCGCGTCGTACAACTCGCGCTCGGCGGCGCCGTCCCCGGCGCGGACGCGGGCTATGACCTCTCGTTCGTCCACGGCACTCCGGAGCGACGGGCCAGACGCTGGGCTATTGGTTCGACACGGCGGGTGGGGAAAGGGTTACAGCAGGGCTTTCATCCCCAAGCCGCCAAGCAGGGCCAGGAGCAAGGAGGCGAGGGTGCCGATGAGGAAGTACTCCGCGAACTCGCGGTCCTCCAGCGCCTTGAACCGCGCAAGCGACTTGGTGGCGATGATCAGGCCGAGGGCGCCGTACTGGCCGAGCAACACGAGGGTGAGTCCGATGGCGCGCTCCAGAATCCCGATCATGCGTCCCCGGGATATCTCAATCGCGCCGGCGTTGCGGTCCTCGTCACGGCGCATCTGGAGCGTGGGGAGCTCGAGCACCGCGCGCACCAGCACCGCCCCCCGGCCGCACACGTACAGGTAGCCGGTCACGAGGAGCAGCACCTGCCCCCAGCGCAGCCCGGCCGCGTTCGGCACGGCGAGGGGCGCAAGCAGCTTCCCGACGATCGCGGCGGCGGCGAGGGCGAGCAGCTCGATCGCGATGAGCGTGCCGCCACGCCGGTGCGAGTCGACCTGACTCGGCCAGCGCACGGCCACCAGCGTATAGGCGAGCAGCGGCAAGATGAGCAGCGGATTCACGACGCCTCCAGGAGAGCCGCTTGGAACATTGTATCGCCGGCGGCGACCAGCGGCCAGGCCAGGCGGCGTTTCATGTGGGACACGGCCGTGGGGTGGACCCCGAGGCGCTGGGAGAGGTTGTCGCGGGCCGGCCCCCCCCCCCCCCCCCCCCCCG
>DASQAH010000343.1:0-2562 GCA_035635835.1 Gemmatimonadales bacterium | reverse complement strand
GGGGGGGGGGGGGGGGGGGGGGGGGGCTGGATTCATTTGCCTTGGAGGACGCTCCATAGCCGGCGCAGGAACCCGCCAGTCGCTTGCTGCAACGCCTCGCGAAACGCCTGGGCGGTGGGGAAACGGCGCCCCGGCTCGCTCGCGATCGCTCGGCGGAGCACCTCCTCGAACTCCCGCGATACATCGCTGCGCTCCTCCTGCAGCGGCGGGAGCACGCCAGCTGTTTGCTTGGCCAGCACTACTTCTGGCGTAATCCCCTCGAACGGGGGCCGACCGAGCAGGCCGTAGTAGGCGACAGCGGCCAGGGAGTAGAGGTCAGCGCGCTGGTCCACGCGCTCGCCCAGCAGCTGCTCGGGGGCGGCGAACTGCGGCGTGCCGCTGCGGGACGACGCGCCGCCGAAGCGCTCGCCCCGGAGCGCCAGGGCGAGACCGAAGTCGGTGATGCGGAGGCGGCCGTCCGGCTCGATGAGCATGTTCTCGGGCTTGAGGTCGCGGTGCACCAGGCCGAGCGCGTGGGCGTGCTCGAGAGCGGAGAGCGCCTCGCTGAGGAGCCGGGTGACGCGGTCCACCGGCAGCGGGCCCTGCTGCGCCACCAGCTGGGCCAGGCTCAGCCCCGGCACGAGCTCCATTGTATACCACTGCAGCCCGGCGCGGCCGGCGATGTCGTAGATGCTGACGATGTTGGGGTGCCGGAGGCGGGCCGCGAGTTGCGCCTCCCGTCGGAAGCGCTCCACCACGGCTGGGTCGGCGGTGAGTGAGGGGTGCAGCACCTTGATCGCGACGTCGCGTTCCAGGCCCAGGTCGTGCGCCCGGTACACGCGTCCGAACCCACCGGCGCCGATCTCCTCCAGCAGTTCGTAATCGTCGCCTAGCGCGCGGCGCAGCCGCCGCTCGAAGCCCGACTCCGCAAGGTGCGGCTCGGCCGCCGGGGCGTGGAAGACGCCGGCGTCGGTCACGAAGTCCTCGAGCATCTCGGTCGCCGTGTAGTAGCGGGCGGAGGGTCGTGCCTGTAGGGCGCGCAGGATGACGCGCTCCACCGCGGCGGGGATCGTGGGTCGCAGCTGCCGCGGGGGCGTCACGGCGCCGGGGTCGCGCGCCGGCTCCTGGGTGGTCAGGGCGTAGTAGACGATCGCGCCGACCCCGTACACGTCGCTCGTCGGCTCGCCGGCACCCCCGCCGCGCACCTCCGGGGCGCTGAACGCCTCCGCGCCGGCGCCGTCGCCGGCAGGCACGTGGGCCAGACACCAGTTGGAGTAGCGCAAGTCGGTGATGATGCCCCGGCCCGCCAGATCCAGCATCAGCGTGGTCGGTGTGATGCGGCGCATGATGATGCCGCGGGCGTGCGCATGCTCGAGCGCGCCGAGCAAGTCGCGGACGAGGGACATCACGGCTGGAATCGGGCGCGGCCCCCGGCGGATCGCTTCCGCCAGACTCTCGCCGTCGATCCAGTTGGCGGTGCGGTAGGCGAATGGTCCGACGACCGCGGCGTGGTAGGCGTGGCGAATCGCCGGGTGGTCGAGCGCGGCCAGCGTCTCGGTCTCCCGCACGAACCAGGGGCGGCCAGGCGTGTCGGGCGAGAGATGCACCCGCAATGCCACGAACCGCTTGAGGATCCGGTCCCAGGCCTGATACAATGCCCGCTCACGCGACAGCGCGACGAGGTGCTCGAGGCGGAAGGCCGGCTCCAGCGCTTCCGCGAGGTCCGTGAGCAGATCGAGCGGCGGAGTCTCGGGACTAACTCCCGGCTGGGTCGTCACCCTCCTGCCATCCGGATCGCCACGACCGCCCACCCGATGCGCCCGCGTCGCGCGTACCGCGCGTCCCGCAGCACCACCACGGTGCCGGCCGGTCCCGGATCCACCTCCGCCACGAGAAACCGGGCGAACTGCCCCATCGCGCGGCCGTCAGTTGTCTGCAGCGCGCTCTGTACCCGTGGATCGCCGAGGTGACGCGCAACCGCCCAGTCGTCGCCAGCTACGCTATCGGCGCTGGCGTAGATCGGCTCCCAGGAGAAGGGCCGTCCCGTGACGGTGAGGGCCGCCCACCGCGCCCCCGGCCCGAAGCGCGCCACGGCAGTGCGCTCTACTGTGGCCTTCGCAGCGTGGCTCACGAGGCCGCTGGCAGCGCTGTAGAGGCACAGCAGCAGCACGGCGACTGCGGACGCTCGCCGGGACTCGACGGGTCCCGCCCAGTGCCGCGTCCACCCGATACCAGCCACCAGAAACATTCCCGCGAAGGCGACGCTCACCCACGCGGCGACCTCCGTCAGATGGCTCAGGAGGACGAACGTCGCGAACGCCGCGATGGCTCCATAGAGCAGCGCCGGTTGCCAATGTCGCCGCGCTCCCCAGGCGAGGGCGATCAATGGCACCAGCCAGTAGAAGGGGTCGACGATCGCCACCCAATCCCCGTAATACCACCGTCCGCTCCAGGGCAGGAACGGCCGCAAGCCGTAGGAGCCCTGCCAGTCCATTATCAAGTGGCTCAGAACCGTTGCCCCGATGCACAGCGCCAACCACCGCCACTGGGGCCCTCCCTCCCCCCCTCCCTCGTGGGGGGGGG
>DASQAH010000342.1:0-5193 GCA_035635835.1 Gemmatimonadales bacterium | reverse complement strand
GGGGGAAAGGGAGGGAATGCTCTTCCTTCCTCAGCCTTACCCTTCGCCTCCCCCCTTGTCGCTTCCCTTGTCTCCCTGCCGTCTCCAGGCGATCAACTCCGCCACGACGCTGACGGCAATTTCTTCGGGTGTAACGGCGCCGATCGCGAGCCCAACCGGTACGCGCACCCGCGCGAGGGATCGGGCGGGGACGCCTGCGGCGCTGAGGGCCTTGGTGATTACGGCCTGCTTGCGCCGGCTGCCGAGCAATCCCACATAGCCGGCCGGCGAGGCCGCGACCCGCTCCAGAATGACGGCGTCGTGCCGGTGGCCCCGGGTGGCCACCACGATCGCGTCGGCGGGGGTCAGAGCGGCGTGCGCCACCGCGTCCTGGACCGTCGCCGCCCACACCGTCATCCGGTCCGGGAACAGCGCGGGATCGGCGAACTCCGGGCGGTCGTCGACGACCACGACGCGGAACCCCGCCGCGTCCGCCGCGCGCGCGATCGCAGCTCCGACATGCCCCGCCCCAAACACCACTACTCGCGGCGCGAGCACCAGACGCTCGATCACGAAACGGCGGTCGGGCGAGAGCGCCGCCGGCGCACCGTCCGCAGCGGCGTCGGCTGGCAGTGACTCGAAGCGCTTGAATGGCCCGTCCGCCCACGATACGGCCGTGGTGACGATGCCCCCCCCTTCAGCGACGGCTGCCTGCTCGAGCGCAGTGACGTAGCGCGGGTCCGCGACCAGCGGCTCGACGAAGATCTCGACCGTGCCGCCGCAGGAGAGGCCAAGATCGCCGGCGAGGTCGGCATTGAGGTGATGAGTAACGAGGCTGGGCGCGGCCGCCGACTGAGCGTCGAGCGCCGCCCGAATGACGTCGGCCTCCACACAGCCGCCGCCGACCGAGCCGCGTAGCCGGCCCTCAGCGCCGACGAGCATCTTGGTGCCGGTGGGGACGGGGGTGGATCCGGCCGTCCGCGCCACGGTGGCGAGCGCGCCGGCGGCGCCGGCGCGTACGAGTTCGGCTGCGGTGCGCCACAGGTTCATCGCGCTCGCCGGCCCATGGCGTCGCGAGAGCTCAGCGCACCTGGATGACGCCGGTCATCCCCGAATGGATGCGACAATGATAGGGATAGTTTCCTGTGGTGTTGAACGCGGCGAGCACGACCAAGTCAGGATTCAGCTGCGCGTCGCTGTTCCAGAGCGTATCGACCGTCGTCCCGTTCGACACCGTGACAAGGGCCGTCACGGTGTGGGAGGCTGTCCCCAGATTCTCCCAACACACGCTCTGCCCTCGCGAAATGGTCGGACCGGAGGGCGTGAACGTCAGGTTATCGCCGGCCTCGATCGTCTGGGTGGCCGCGGTGGACTTGCAGCCGGTCCCATTCCCGCTCGGCGTGCTCTTGCAGCCCAGCCCTACGACGAGCGCACCGCCCAGCAGCAAACAAATCTGTCGCATTATTCCCCCGCAGCAACATGCCCTGGTCCCGAATCTATACCCCGAAGCCTCTCGGTGAGCTACTGGTGCTCGCGTTCCAGGGCATCGGCCGCGAGGCGTGGCGAGAGCATCGGATAGCGGCCCGCGAACCACGCCACCGCCAGCAGGAACAGGCCGCCGAAGAAACACGTCACACCGACTTCGGGGAGGCCGATGGCCGGCCCCGCGCCGCCGTTGATCGACGGCACGACCTCGAGGTAGCGCTCCAGCCAGACGCCAACGAGGCTCGTCAGGGCGAAGCCGAGCATCGTGGGAGTGAACTGCTTCGGCTTCACGCCCAAGAGCCCGAGGAAGGGGATCAGGAACACGAGCAGGAACACCGCGACACCAACCGGCTTCCACGGCCCCCACAGTCGGTAAAAGATGAAGTAGGTCTCCTCCGGCAGATTGCCGTACCAGATCACCAGGAACTGCGCCCACATCAGGTAGGCCCAGAACACCGTGAATCCGAAGCACAACTTGCCGAGGTCGTGCTGCTGCTTCTGAGAGTAGAGCTCGCCCAGCCCCATGGGGCGTCGCAGCGCGATCGCCGTGACAGCGAGCGCCATCAGGGCAGCGAGGAAGCTGCCCATAAAGTAGAAGGCGCCGTACAGGTTGCTCACCCATTTGTGGGCGAGGGACATCACGAGGTCGAATCCCAGCAGCGAGGCGCCGAAGGCCCAGACGAGAAGGAAGATCGCGGCGTCGCGGCTGATGCGGTCCTTATCCTCGGTGCGGTCGGCCGGCGTCCCACTCGCCAGCTCCTTGACGTCAGGCGCCACGTCGCGGCGCACGAATCGCCAGGCGAGCCAGGCCTGCACCGCGATGATCGCGCCGTCACGGAGGAAGAACCACTGGGGTGCTAGCCACCCGCCCACCTCGGGCCGCGGCTCGTGGATCCAAGGGTAGATATGCCCGCGTCCCAGGTACTCGGCGAGAAACAAGACCAGCGCCACGGGCGTAAACGCCACCGCGGCCTCCGCGAACCGGATGACGACACCGGACCAATGGCCCTTGGCCAGCTTCTGCGTCGCCGCGAAGATCACGCTCGCCTGAGCGAGCCCCATCCAGAACAGCAGGTTGAAGTGCCACGCCTGCCAGACCCGCGCCTCGTGTCCGCCCGCGAAGCCCCACAGCAGCACCAGAGCGCCGACCAACAGCGCCGCGCCCCCGCCGGCGCGGTAGGCTCCCACCGGGAAAGCACGCGCCTTCTGGGCAAGTTCCGCCCGCACCGCAGCAGTGGTGGCGCTCACGGCCGCGCCTGCTGCTGCAGCGATCGCACGTAGTTCACCACGTCCCAGCGGTCGGGGCCGCGGACCTTGTCGCCGTAGTGCGGCATCAGCCCGTGGCCCATCGCCTGGGCGTTCACGATCATCCCGTAGAGGTACCCATCGCTGCGCTGGCGCGCGGCGGCGTCGGTGAGGTTCCGGACGGCCGGGAACGGCCCTCCGGCGAGCGCCGAAAGGGGGCCGTCTGCCTTGCCACCTTCGCCGTGGCAGACCTGACAATAGGTCTGGTAGAGGAACTGCCCGCGGTTCAGAGACTCCGACGTGCGGGTGCGAGGGTTCACCAGCCGGTCGGCCGTCTTCGCATCGACCGGCGGCTCGGCGCCCGTCACGGGCACCGTGCCCTCGACCGGTGGAATCGGCCGGGCGTACGGCTTTATGCTGCGCTGGTGGCGCATCGTCGCGAACCACCCGACCTTGTGCACCACGTTGTCCGGGTCGCACGCCGCGAGGGCGAGGGCGCCGAGGCTGCACAGTAGGAGCCTACGCACGGCGCACCTCCTCGGCCCCGCTGGCGCGGAGCAACTGCTCCACAGCGGCGGCCGCGCCCGGCCCACACGGCACGAAGATGCCGAACTTGTCGTTGGTGAAGCGGGGATCCCAGGCGATCGTGCCGAGGCGGCGCGCGG
Organism: Gemmatimonadales bacterium; assembly: GCA_035635835.1. GTDB lineage: Bacteria > Gemmatimonadota > Gemmatimonadetes > Gemmatimonadales > GWC2-71-9 > 13-1-40CM-70-15. The sequence goes on along the minus strand of DASQAH010000342.1, from coordinate 1,819 downwards.
CGAACACCGCGTTGAACAGGATGCCCAGGATCGTCGTGAGCGCGCCGAATAGGATGGTCATTTCGAACATGATCACCACGTACGGCGGGACCGACCCCACGGGCTTGCCACCCACGACGATGGGCCAGTCGTACGACATGTAAAGCGTGAGCCAAGCGCCGATCGCGCACCCGGCGATACCGCCGATCAGGGTGAACATCCGCACGGGGCTCACCGGCTGGGCCAGCGCGTCCTCCAACTCGTGACGCGGGATCGGCGAATAAACGGTGCAGTCCCGGTACCCGCCGGCCTTGAGCCGGCCGATGGCATCGACGGTCGCATCGAGGTGGGCGAACACGCCGAGCACACCAGGGGTCGGCGGCGGGTGGAAAATCCCCTTGAGGACGGCGACGGGGTTCACGGCGGTCACGCGGTCCGCCTCCCCCCCCCACCCCCCCGGAGCGGCGGTGGCAGCACTTCCTTCACCTCGGAAATCGAGACCGCCGGGAAGGTCTTGGCGAACAGGAGGAACCACATGAAGAACCAGCCGAAGCTGCCCGCCATGATGCCCCAGTCAGCCCACGTCGCATTGTAGCCTGCGTTGGACCAGCGCTCGAAGGGCTCACCCGCCAGGGACACCACGATGATGACGAAGCGCTCGAACCACATCCCGATGTTCACGAAGATCGAGATCACGAACAGCGCCAAGATGTTCGTGCGCACCTTCTTGCCCCACAACAGCCAGGGCAGGATCCCGTTGCAGATGTTCATCGTCCAGCTCGCCCACCAGAACGGCCCGAACGCGCGGTACCAGAACGCCGCGCGCTCGTGCGGATCTCCGCTGAACCAGGCGACGAAGTTCTCAGTGATGTAGGAGTAGCTCACGATCATCCCTGTGAGCAGGCACAGCTTCGCCAGGTTCTCGAAGTGGTGCACAGTGATGATGTCTTCCAGGTGGAACAGCTTGCGGATCGGCACGAGCAGTGTGATCACCATCGCCACGCCGGAGTAAATCGCGCCGGCCACGAAGTACGGCGCGAACAGGGTGGCGTGCCAGCCCGGCACGATCGCCATCGCGAAGTCCCAAGACACGACACTGTGCACCGACAGCACGAGCGGGGTGGCGAGGGCGGCGAGATAGAGGTAGCCGCGCGTGTAGTGGCGCCATTGTTCGTTGGTACCGCGCCAGCCAAGGGCGGTGAGAGCGTAGAGCTTCTTGCGCCACCCCGTCGCCACGTCGCGCACGGCGGCGATGTCGGGAATCAGCCCCATGATGAGGAACACGGTCGAGACGGTGAAATAAGTCCCGATCGCGAACTCGTCCCAAATGAGCGGCGACTTGAAGTTTGGCCAAAGGCCGCGCTCGTTCGGGTAGGGGAGGAGCCAGTAGAAATACCACTGGCGCCCGATGTGGATGAGCGGGAACAGTCCGGCGGTCATCACGGCGAAGACGGTCATCGCTTCGGCGGTGCGGTACACGGCGGTGCGCCACCCCGACCGGAACAGGAACAGGATCGCGGAGATCAACGTGCCTGAGTGGGCGATGCCCACCCAGAACACGAAACAGGTGATGTAGACGGCCCAGTAGACGGGGTGGGAGTAACCCGCGAGGCCCATCCCGTAGCGCAGCAGGTAGAGCAGGCAGATGATCCCGACCCCGAGCAGGGTCGCTGCCGTGCCGAGCAGCGCGAAATAGCCCTTGCCGGGGCTGCCGAGCGTCCGCGCGATGGCGCGCGTGACGACATCGTAGGTGAGCCGCGTTGCAGGTGAGCGCGCGGGCGCCGCCGTCGGCGCCATCAATCCTCCCCCCCCCCCCCCCCCCCCCCCCCCCCCCCCCCCC
>DASQAH010000341.1:0-3686 GCA_035635835.1 Gemmatimonadales bacterium | reverse complement strand
GGGGGGGGGGGGGGGGGGGGGGGGGGGGGGGGGGGGGGGCCGCGCGGCCAGCCCGAGCAGCTGCGGACGTTGAGCCCGGAAGCGCTGCGTAACGCCGCCAGGCCCCGCGACTACCTCGCGATCCTCGCCTACCTGCCGCCCACGCGGGAGATCGCAGGGCGACTCGAGACCGTGCGTGCGGCCTGGGGCCAGTCCCTCGGAACTGTCACCACACTCGGGTTCGGGCCGAGCTACCTGCACTCGACCGGCCAGCTTCACAAGGGTGGGCCCAACACTGGGCTGTTCCTGGTGATCACCGCCGACGACGCGTTCGACGTCGAGATCCCCGGCATGGGGCGGACCTTCGGCCAGCTCAAGCGAGCGCAGGCGATGGGGGACATCAAGGCATTGCTGGCCAAGGGCCGGCGCGTCGCGCACGTGCACCTGGGGCGCCCGGAAGACGTGGCCGGACTGGCCGCGGTCTAGTCGGGGTCGCCTCCCACCAGCAACGCGCGACGTGGCGCGGGCATGCGCTCGCGCGGTCGCACGCTGGCCCAGATCTCCTCGTTCAACAGCCGTTCATTCGCCAGGTCGGGTCCCGCGAAGTCACGCTCGGGGATGCGCGAGCGGAAGGCTACGGGGTTGCGCTCCTCGAGCGGCCAGATACTGGGAAGGGCACGGAACGGGGAGGACGCCGTCTCCGGCCGCGCCGCGAACGCGTTCCAAAGGGGGGTCGCGCCCGCATCATACTGCGATAGCGGCGGGAGGCCGAGCAGCAGTCCGATGGTGCGCACAACCGAGCTGGTCGTGTAGAAGGTGCTGTCGACCACTCCGCGGCGCGCCCAGGGCGAGGCCAGCAGCAGCACCGAGCGGTGCGCGTCGACATGGTCGGGTCCGTTTTGGGCGTCGTCCTCGAGTGCGAAGAGGGCCAGGGCGCTCCAGGCCGGCGAGCGGGAGAGCCGCTCGATCACGCGTCCTAGGGCGAGATCGTTTTCGGCCACCATGGCGCGGGGCGTGGGTTGGCCGGCGCGCCGCCCCAACGTATGGTCGCGGGGCAGGTACAAGAACACCAAGTCGGGGAAGCGGCCCTGCCGGTCCCAGCTGTCCACCGAGTCGGCGAACATCCGGGCACGTACGGTATCTGGAATACCGAGCACGAAGCTGGGATAGTGCGGGTCGGTGATCCCCTGCAGGCCGGGGAAGTTGGTGTGGTAGCTCGTCGCGGTCGAATCTCCCTCCACGCCCTCCCCGAAATTCACCACCCACAGCCCTTTCCTACGGGCGGCATCCCAGAGATACGCGTCCCGGGGGTTGGCGAGGTCCTCGCCGCTCGACAGGTCCCACTCCCGCCGATGGGAGTAGATGGCAGGCCACGTCTTCTCGTTGTACTCCCCGGCAAAGGCCCGGTCACTCCACTCGTGGCCGTCGGCGCTGACTTCTCCATCCACGTAGAAGTTGTCGAACAGCACCCAGCGCCCGGCGATCGCATGCGCGTTCGGCGTGACCGAGTCCTTGAACAGGGCGAGCGAGCGATCGCCGTTACCCCTCGCCACGTCACCGAACACCTGGTCGTAGGTCCGGTTCTCACGGATGACATACACGATGTGGCGGACAGCCGGACGCTCGGACCGTGGGATGGCGGCGCGCAAGGCAGGATTCGTGTACGGGCTCAGCGCGTACACCTCTCGCGTGTAACGTGCGAGTGCTGTGGCAGAGGGCACGGGGATGATCGAGACCGAGCCGGTGATGACGTCCCCGATGTACTTGTGGTCCGCGTTGGGACCGGAGCCGTTGCCCTTCCCGTTGGCGACGTAGAGGGTCTTGCCGTCCGGGCTCACGGCCACGGCCGTCGGATACCAGCCGACGGGGATCAGACCCGCTACCCGCGTCGCGCCCGGAGAGGGAGGGGGGGTGGGGGAGAGAGCGACGACGGCGACGGCATTGTTGCCGGCCATCGCGACGTACAGCGTCCGGCCATCGGGGGCGAGGGCTAGGGCGTTGGGGTCGCTGCCAACCGGTGCGCGGGGAGCCGGAGGCGCGGGGCCCAGCGCCACCGTGAGCTGCTCGATCACCTTCCCCGTGGCAAGGTCGAGCCGCGCGACGCCGTTGGATCCGGCGAGCGCCGCCCACAGCTCGCCGCCGCGCACCGCCAGCGCGGATGGGTGGGGGCCGACGAACACCGCCGACCCTCGGACGCTCGGACGGTCGGACAGATCAATCACGGAGACCGTCGAATCCCCCCAGTTGCTGACGTACAGGTGGCTCGAGTCCGCCACGACGGTGTAGGGATGATGGCCCACGGGCAGCGCGCCGCGGCGCGCCAGTGTTGCGGCGTCGATCAGGTAGACCGAATCGCTGAGGTTGCCCACGGCGGCGACGAGACCGCGCCCGGGCACGACGGCGACACCGCCCACGAACAGCTTCACGGTGGAATCGGCGAACACCACGGAATCGCGTGTCCAAATCGAGTCGGCCCGTACGAAACGGAACACCGTGTTCATCTTGCCGCCGCTCGCCCATAGCGTGTCGTGTCCGGCGGAGCCCGAGCCTGCGAGGCCGACCCAGGCGGCGTGCTGCGGCAGCGTCCACACCTGGCGACCGGCGGCGGGATCGAGCCCACGGACCCCGCTCGCCCCGAAGCCGTTCGCCGGGACGGCCAGTTGCCCGTCGGACAGCACGACCAGATTGAGCGGCAACGTGCCGACCGGGACTTGCCGGCCGGCGGGGTGAATCCACCAGCCTGACGGCAGGAGCACGCTGCCACCGGGACGCGGACCCGGGACAAGGCGGGTGGCGAGCACGCCGACGCCAGCCGCGACGGGGAGGACGAGCCAGGAGAGTTTGCGCATGCCCACGAATATAGACAGCCTTAGGCCCGGCATGGGCGGCTTCATCTTTCACCTCATTGCGCACACCCATTGGGACCGGGAATGGTATTTGCCGCGCGCCTCCTTCCACGCACGGCTCATTCCCGTGCTGGATGATTTGATCGCGCGGCTCCAGGCCGATCCCGGCTACCGCAGCTTTCTGCTCGACGGCCAAACCGTGCTCCTCGAGGACTACTTGCGGGCGCGCCCCGAACGCGAGGCCGAGCTGAAAGCGCTCGTCCAGACTGGCCGATTGCAGGTCGGGCCGTGGTACGTGCTCGCCGACGAGCTCATCCCCTCGGGGGAGTCGTTGATCCGCAATCTCCTGCTCGGCGCCGCTGACGCCGAACGGCTGGGCGGACGCCTGGACGTGCTGTACTCCCCCGACGCGTTCGGCCACCCCGCGGCCTGGCCCGATCTCGCGCGCGAGTTCGGGATCCGGTGCGGCGTGTTGTGGCGGGGCCGGGGTGGTGAGCGCGACGAGGAGCGCGACCTGTTTCGTTGGGCCGGCGCAAGCGGCCGAGAGGTGCTCGTCTGGCAGCTGCCGCCGCAGGGGTACGAGATCGGCGCGGGGCTCCCGGTGACGCGCGAGCGCCTGGGCGTCGCGTGGCCGCCCGTGCGCGACGCGCTGGTGGGGCGTGCGCATGGCAAGCATGTCCCGGTGTTCATCGGCGCCGACCATCATGCCGCGCATCCCGATCTGTCCCGCCTGCGTGATCAGCTGGCTGAGCTCGAGCCCGAGAACGCCGTTCGCATCTCGCGACTCGATGAGTTCTTTCAGGCGGCGGCCGCCGACTCCGGGGGAGGGGGTGGTGGGGGAGGGGGAGGGGGAGGGCGGCA
>DASQAH010000340.1:0-3706 GCA_035635835.1 Gemmatimonadales bacterium | reverse complement strand
GGGGGGGGGGGGGGGGGGGGGGGGGGGGGGGGGGGGGGGGGGGCATGATCGTCGGCGTCCCGAGGGAGATCAAGACCAACGAGAACCGGGTGGCGCTGGTGCCGGCCGGAGCGGAGTCGCTCGCGGGCGACGGTCACGCGGTGCTGGTGGAACAGGGGGCAGGCCTCGGCAGTGGGTTCCCCGATGCCTCCTACCAGACGGCCGGAGCGACCATCGTGCCGAACGCTGCCGACGTCTGGGCCAAGGCGGAGATGATCCTGAAGGTGAAGGAGCCGATTGAGTCCGAGTGGCCGCACCTGCGCAAAGGCCAGGTGGTCTTCACCTACTTCCACTTCGCCGCCTCCGAGCCGCTCACCAGAGCGCTGATCAAGTCAGGCGTCATCGCCATCGCCTACGAGACGGTGCAGCTGGCGAGCGGCGAGCTGCCTCTGCTTACCCCGATGAGCGAGGTCGCCGGCCGCATGGCGGTGCAGGAGGGCGCCAAATACCTGGAGAAGGTGTTCGGCGGCAGCGGCATCCTGCTGGGCGGCGTGCCGGGCGTGCTGCCAGCCGAGGTGCTGATCATCGGCGGCGGCGTGGTCGGCGCCAACGCGGCCAAGATGGCCGCCGGCCTCGGGGCGCACGTCACCCTGCTCGATATCTCCCTCGACCGCCTGCGCTATCTCTCCGATGTCTTGCCCGCGAACGTCGATCTAGTCTATTCGAATCGCCACAACATTCTCGACCAACTGCGGAAGGCCGACCTGGTGATCGGCGCGGTGCTCCTCCCTGGTGCCAAGGCGCCCAACCTGGTGAAGCGCGTCGACCTGAAGCTCATGAAACCGGGCTCGGTAATCGTCGACGTCGCGGTGGACCAGGGCGGCTGCATCGAGACCATCAAGCCGACGACCCACGAGAACCCGACCTATATCGTGGACGGGATTATCCACTACGCTGTCGCCAACATGCCGGGTGGCCTGCCGCGGACCTCTACCCTGGCGCTCACCAACGCCACTTTCCCCTACGCTAAGCGGTTGGGGAAGCTGGGCTGGAAACGCGCCTGCAAGGACGATTCCGCGCTGTTTCTCGGCCTCAACGTGATCGAAGGGAAGGTCGTCTACCCCGGCGTCGCGGAGGCGTTCGGCCTGCCACTAGTCGATCCTAAGACGCTCCTGTGACCGGACGCTGTCCCCCCCCCTCCCCCCCTCGCATTCTGATGGCTGCGGCGTTGCTGGTCGCTCCTTTCACGCGCGCCCCGGCCCAGAGCCCGCAACCGGCTCCCCGCACGTTCACCCGGGCCGATACGCTGCGGGGGTCGTTCACCACACCGGCGCGAGCGTGGTGGGACGTGACGTTCTATGACCTCCACGTCGCGATCAGCCCGGCCGACTCGAGCATCCGCGGCTACAACGGCATCACCTATCGTGTCGTGGAGATCCCTTCCACGCTCCCTGAAATGCAGGTCGACCTGATGGTCCCGTTGGAAGTGGACAGCATGGTTCAGGACGGCCGTGCGGTCATCTTCCGCCGGGAGGGCAACGCCTTCTTCGCGAGCCTCGTCACCCCGCAGGCTCCGGGCGATCGCAAGACGCTCACGGTCTATTACCACGGCAAACCCCAGGTGGCCAAGCGGCCGCCGTGGCAGGGCGGATTCACCTGGACCACCGACAGCTTGGGCCGTCCCTGGGTTGTCACGACAGACCAGGGAATGGGGGCAAGCGTGTGGTGGCCCAACAAGGACACCCAGGCCGACGAGCCCGACAGCCAGCGTGTCGCACTTACCCTGCCCAATCCGATGCTGGACGTTTCCAACGGCCGTCTGCGCAGCACCACGCACAACCCCGACGGAACGACGACGTTCGAGTGGTTCGTCGTGAATCCCATCAACAACTACGCCATCGCCGTCGGGGCAGGGAGCTATGAGCACTACAGCGACGTCCTTGCAGGGGAGCGGGGACCGCTGACGCTGGATTTCTGGCCGCTCACCTATCACCTCGAGGCGGCCCGGCGTCAGTTCCCCCAGGCCAAGTCGATGTTGCAGTGCTTTGAGCACTGGTTCGGGCCGTATCCGTGGTACGAGGACGGTTACAAGCTCATCGAGGTCCCCAATAGCGGCATGGAGCATCAGAGCGCCATCGCGTACGGCAACTGGTACGCCAACGGCTATCGCGGTCGCGACCTCTCCGGCACCGGGTTGGGGATGAAATGGGACTTCATCATTGTGCACGAGAGCGCCCATGAATGGTTCGGCAATAACATCACGACGAAGGACCTCGCTGATATGTGGGTGCACGAGAGCTTCGCCAACTACGCGGAGAACCTCTACACCGAATGTCTCTTCGGCAAACAGGCCGGGGCGGACTACGTGATCGGCACGCGCCGCGGCATCCGCAACGACCGGCCGATCATCGGGACCTACGGCGTCAACGATCAGGGCTCGGGCGACATGTACCCCAAGGGCGGAAACATGCTGCATACGATCCGCCAAATCGTGGGGGACGACGAAAAGTGGCGCGGCATCCTGCGCGGGCTGAACCAGACCTTTTGGCACCAGACGGTCATGGGCCGGCAGATCGAAGAGTACATCGGCCAGCACGCCGGAGGCGGGGCGGACCTCTCGAAGGTGTTCGATCAGTACCTGCGCACGAACCGGATCCCGGTGTTTGAGTACAAGATCGCTGGCGCAACCTTGTCGTATCACTGGACGAACGTCGTGCCGGGCTTCGACATGCCGCTCAAGGTGACGTTAGCAGGCAGCGAGTTCACCCTGATTCACCCCACGGAACAGTGGCAAACGAAGGCGGTGTCGCTGCCGAGTGCTGCCGCGTTCCGGGTGGATCCGAACTTCTACGTGGACGTACGCAACGTGACGCCGGCCGCGCCTGGGGGTGGGGGGGCGAAGGAGCGGCCGTGATTGCGGTGCTGTGCTATCACCGAGTCGGCGGCCAGCTCGAGCTGGGCGTCACGCGGGTGGGACGATCGGTGTTCGCGCGCCAGATGACCGCACTGGCGGCTGCGGGATGGCGGACCCTGACCCTGGCGCAGTTCCGCGACTCGACCCTGAAGGACAACGCTGCATTCGGCATGCCGCACTCCGCATTTTTACTGACGTTCGACGACGGCTACGCTTCGCTCGCCGATTACGCTTACCCCGTGCTCGCCGACCTCGGCTTCACCGCACTGACGTTTCTCGTGACCGACTTCGTCGGGTACGAGAACACCTGGGACGTGCGCTACACCTGGCGGCGGCTGCGCCACCTGGATTGGGAGACGATCGCGCAGTGGCGTACGCGCGGCTTGGAGTTCGCCTCTCATACCGCCCGGCACCGCCGGTTGACCTGGCTGGACGATGAGGCGTTGGCGGAGGAGCTGGGACGCTCGCGGCAGGTACTGGTGAGTCGCCTGGGACCAGAGGCTGGGCGGGCCGTAGCCTATCCGTTCGGCGCGGTGGATGAGCGTGTTGTGCGGGCGGCGCGAGCGGCGGGCTTCGAGCTGGGGTTCGGGGGTGTCGCGGGGGGCGGGGGGGGAGGCGATCACGGTAGCCTGATGCACGTGTCTCGGCTGCCGGTCTACGTGTGGGACGCTGGCGCAGTCCCATTCGGTCTGCGGGAGGATGCGGTTGGCGCGGTCGGGCGGGCCGTGGCGCGCGCGGCGAACCGTTGCGCCATCGGGACAAGTGTGATGCGCCGGCTCGCTGGCCTAGCCTCCTAGCTCCTCCCCTCCCCCC
>DASQAH010000339.1:0-6284 GCA_035635835.1 Gemmatimonadales bacterium | reverse complement strand
CGCCTGCTGGTACCACCGCAGCGTGGACGCTCCACATGAAGGGGGATCTGCGCTGGCAGCAGGTCACGCCGGCCGGCGTGCTCCTCGTCTCGACCGACGCCGCGCTTTCGGGCATCGATATCGAACGCGGCCAGCTCGCGTGGGAAAAGCCCGAGCTCGGCGGTCTCCCCCTCGACAGCGTCCGCATGGTCGAGGGCTCGCTCCTCATGGAGGCAGCGCGCCCGGGGCTGCTGCTGGTCTTCGACCCAGTGACTGGCGCGGTCGTCTTCGATTCGCGGCGCCTGAACCTCGCCCAAATCGTCACTCGCCGCGTTCTGCCACAGAGCGGCACCCTCCTCGTCCACGGGCGGCGCGCGGCCGGGCCGCCGGTCGTCGCGCTCTACGATCTCGTGACGGGCGACCAGCGGTGGGTGAGCGAGTCCCTGTTCCAGACGGAGCCCAGGAAACGGGGGCTGGGTGGCATCATGCAAGGCCTGGCGCGCACCGCTTCCGAAGGCACCGCACTGGAGGTCCTGCAGGCGGGGCCAGACATGATCGTCGTGGAAACGCTGCTGGGGCTGCGCGGCCTGGACGCTCGGACGGGTGCCGTGCGGTGGGTCGCGACGTTGCCCACGGCCCGGGGCAACGCGGCGCGCCACGTGCGGCTCTACCCGGCGCTCGACAAACCCGACCGCATCTACGTGAGCTTCGACGACCGGCTTATGGCCTACCGCCTCGCCGACGGCCAGCCGCTGTGGGCCAAGCCCGCGACGGTGGAAGGCTGGGTGCACGACATCGTGCAGCACCCAAACGGGATCATCATTCTCCCGGAATCGCCGCCCGCCAACCAGGCCACGGGCAACGTGCGCATCGTGAACGGGGTGGTGCAGACCGGGCTGAACGTGGCGCGCTACGAAGATGGCACGACCATCGCCGCCCAGCCCCTGCGTATGCGTGGCACCGTCAAGCAAGCGCTGGTCGCTGGTGGGTCGGTGGTGCTCGCGGTGGACGCCGAGTCGCGCACCTTCGTCAACGTGCTGGAGGTGGCGACGGCGACGGTGCGCCTGAACAAGGACGTGAAGATCAAAGGCCAGCTCGCCTATGCGGAGCTGACGCCCGCAGGCCTGCTCTACATCTCACGGCCCGACCCCGCGACGAACGCCGAGGTGAACATCATCGATCTCACCACGGGCGAGCAGAAGTTCAAGGACGCGATCGAGAGCGGCCGGCCGTGGGGGGGGAATCCGGAGGACTACAACGCCGCGGGCTATTCCCTGCATCACGTCGTCGAAGGCTCGACGCTCTATGTCTTTGCAAGCCACGACCACCGGCTCTACGCGATCGATCGCAACGCCGGCACATACCGCGCGCTCGGTGGCGAAATCAAACTGCAGGGCGACGAGGATCCAACGGCCATGGAGATCCGGGCCGCGGGTCTTGTCCTCATCTCACCCCAGAACCTCGTGGTCGTGGGGCGGGACGGACAGGTAAAGCAACAGGCCTATTACCCGGCCCCGAAGTTGCCGGGGCTGCTGCGCGCGCTCCATGCCATCAACGCCGTGCGCGCCGGCTTGTACGGCGCCGTCGCCTCGGCGTACGGCGACGCTTTCGCCCAGATGTCGCGGAACGCCACCGATTCCACGGCACGACGCCTCACCGGGCAGATGGCGACTGTGTACACGCAGGGCGGCGCCCAGCTCGCCGGCTACTCACGCCAGTCCGCCGCCCTCGCGACGAAGCGCTTCCGGGCCTCGCTCACCGTCCCGGGATCGGTCTTCATGCTGACGCACGCGCCCGACGGAGACGGCAACGTCCTGCTGCAGATCGACAAGGACACTGGGCAGCCACACTCGCGCGTGGATCTGGGGAAGGAGCGCGAGCCCGTGTACGCCGTGGACGACGTCGCCGGCATGCTATTCCTGCGAACAGGGCCGGGAACGCTCGTCGGCTACCGGCTCTAACCGCGGTCGTAGGCCTGCTGCAAGCCTTTGATGTCGAGCTTTGTCATTTTCAGCATCGCCTGCATCACCCGGCTGGCTTTCTGAGGGTCTTTGTCGCCCAGTAGCTTGCCCAAGACGGTGGGAACGATCTGCCATGACAGGCCGAACTGGTCTTGGAGCCAGCCGCACTGGTCGGTCCTGCCACCTGCCGAGAGCTTGGCCCACAGCTCGTCGACCTCCTGCTGTGTCTCACAGTTCACGAAGAACGAGATCGCCGGGGTGAAACTGTATTGCGGGCCGCCGTTCAGGGCGAAGAATTCCTGCCCCTCGAGCTGAAAGGTGACTGACATGACCGAGCCCTTCGGTCCCGGCCCGGCGTCGCCATAGCGAGAGACGCGCCCGACCTTCGAATTCTTGAAGATGGAGACATAGAACTTCGCTGCCTCTTCCGCCTGGCCGTTGAACCACAGGAATGGGGTGATCTTCTGCATAGGGGTTTCCTCAGCGTTTCCGGGATGCGGCCGCCACCAGCTCGGCCAGCCTATCGTAGCTCGCTGCCACACCTTGCTCCATGCCGGTCTTGAGCACCGCCTCGCGCGCCTCCCGCGACTCGTAGAGCATGGTGAGCGTGAGGGTGGTCCTTCCGCCCTGCTCGAGGAGGACGAGCGTCCCCACGCCCTCGCCCTGGTACCAAGCCTGGTCGAACCGCTCGGTAGTGACGAGCCGCTCCGGCGCACGGATTTCGCGGTAGACGCCACCCATCCCCATCTCGGTTCCGTCGCTGTCGTTGCGCCACACGTAACGGTACTTGCCGCCCACCCGCAGATCGATGTCGCACACGGGCATCGACCAGCCGGGCGGCCCCAGCAGCCACTGCCTGATGAGGTCGGGTTTGGTATAGGCGTCCCACACCAGGCGCCGCGGTGCGTCGAACACGCGTGTCATCTCGATCTCGCGATCCGAGGGCGTCGTGACTTTCAGGGTTCCCATTACGGCTCCTTGGTCTTCAGCGCCTCGAGCAAGGCGTCGAGGCGCCGATAGTTGCCCTCCCAAAAGCGCCGGTAGCGCTCCAGCCACCGGGTGGCCTCCGCGAGGCGCCTCGCCTCGAGGCGGCGCGGCCGCCGTTGCGCGTCGCGGCCGCGCGAGATCAGACCGGCGCGCTCCAGCACCTTGAGATGCTTGGAGATCGCAGGCTGGCTCATCCTGAAGGGCGCGGCCAGCTCCGTCACCGACGCCTCACCCGAGGTCAGCCGAGCGAGGATCGCCCGCCGGGTGGAGTGCGCGAGGGCCGCGAAGGTGGCGTCGAGACGAGTGATGTGCATAACCTATTGGTTATATACGAAACGTGCGTGTCGATGTCAAGGGCCGCCCTAGCGGCCCCCCCCCCGTCCGAAGCGCAAGACGATCGACTCCACCTCTACGCCATAGGCGCCCGGAGTGAGCGTGACGCCATCCTCACGCCGCAGCGAGAGCTGCAGCCGCTCCAGACGGCCCAGCCGCGGGCGGTCCGCGGGGCCGCCCCGCCCCGCCGCGGGCCCCACCCAGTAGTTCCATTCGCCGGGAAACCCCTCTGGAAGCAGGACGCCACGCCCGACACGGAAAGCCGCGAGCGGCAGCGCCTGCTCACTCCAGGTGCTGTCCACAGAGACGGCTACGCTCCAGCTCGTGCCGTCCTCCTCCATCAGCGTGAGGTGCAACACCTGGTGGGCCCCGAGACCGCGCAGCCGCACCCTCACCTCATCGCCGTCGTCGATGGCTTCATGGCGCGCCTGGATGCGGTCCTTGATCACGAGCGACGCCGTGTAGTCAGCCGGGCCCCCGCCCCGTGCGTCCGCTGGCAGCTCGAGGTGGAACACCGGCTTGTCCGTGACCTCGGAAAACAGCAATCGGAAGAGCCCGCGGCGCCCCGCGTCGCCGATGCGGCTGAACGCAAGGCGCCCCGCGTCCCGGCCGGGGTCGAACAGCCGCAGCGGCGTCCGCGGGGTGACGACATCGAGCGTCCAGGAGGCTTTGCCGTAATAGTCCCAGTCCGTTGGCTTCCGGTGCAGGCCGCCAGGAAACGTGATCGCGGAATCCCCGCGGAAGAGCGTGATCACGAACTCGTGCGGGGCAACCTGCAACGCCGCCCCCCCCCCGCCCCCCCCCGCGGAACGGAGACTGCGTAGACATAGCCACCCGCCGGCCGCATAGCGAAGCCGCGGTAGAACCCGCCAGCAGCCGGCCGAATGAAGAGTTTCACCGAGTCGGGCGGGGTGCGGTCCACAACTCGCGCACGCAGCTCGGCCTCCCGCCCCGCGAGATACTGACCCTCGGCCAATGACTCGACCGATGGCGGCAGCGAATCGAGCGGAGGCGCGTGGTACTCCGCGAATCTCACGTTGCCGATGGAGGCCGGCAGACCGGCAATATCCACGGGGCCGGCGGCACTCAGGACATAGACGCCAGGCGTCACCGTGAACCGGCCGGCCGCCGCCCGCTCGGGCACCGAGTTGCCCGCCGTGACCGGCTGCACAGTAAAGGAGGTGCCCAGATCTGGCAGCGCGAGCGTCATGGGCCAGGCGCGCGAGATCGCGCGGGTTACGATCTTGTCGGGGCTGGGCAGCTCGAACGGGTCGCGGACCGGCACGGCATCGGGGTAGACCTCAAGGCGCCAGAGGCCCGGGCGCACCTTGTCCAGGAAGTAAACGCCCTCCCCTTCATACGTTACCACGGGCGAGGAACCGTAGCCGGCAATGCGACGCAGGGCGGCCGAGTCCGGCGGCGTGGTGTGGGTCGAGCCGGCGTACAAGAACGCGTCGCGCGCGACCAACTCACCCAAGTCGCCGTCGTAGGAGACATGGAAGTCGCCGAACCGGGTGTTCTGCGGATACGGCCCGTACGAACGCAGGCGGGGCAGACGGCGCATCGCCTCAGCCGCGATGATGGCGCTCATCGCCTTGCGCGGCGTGTAGACCAGATTCAGGTAGTGCGTCTGCCAGCCCAGATTGCGGGAGGCGGTCCGGAGCATGTCGTAGGCGAACAGCGCGGCGAACTGCGTGCCGACGGCGCGGAACGTCCGCGCCATGGCCGGATACATGAAGCCGGTACGCAAATCGGGGCTGTCGAACTCGTAGACGAGGCGCGGCAGTCGGGCGAGCTCGGGACGCAGCATGTCGGGGAACGTGTCGACCGCACGGAGGTAGTTGCCGACCAGCTCGTGACCGGAGTTCAGGCCCGTGGGGTACCAGCCGAAAGTCACGCCCTGCGCCCGACTACGCCGGATCGCCTCGCCGATCCTGAAGTCCTGGCTCACGTTGTAGAAGACGAGCTTGTCGCACCCGGTGCTGCGCACTGCGTCGGTGAGGGCATTGATGTAGCGGATCGAGCCCTCCAGGTCCTCCGGGTGATGCCAGGGCTCGTTCACGAGCTCGATAAAGAGGATGGCCGGCTCAGCCTTGAGTGCCACTCCCGTGTAGGGGTTCACGTGATTCAGGATCTGGCGCAGGTAGTTCACCTGCGCCGCGATGGCGGCCGGGTCGGTTCCCATGCGGGCCTTGCCGAACCGGCGGCCGAAGCCCGGCGCCGAGGTGTCCTGCAGCGCGTCAGGCCAGTTCGCACCGTAGAGCTGAATCGGGCTGAAGAGCATGTAGATGCCGCGGTCCCGCGCGCGGGCGATCAGGTAGTCCAGCAGGTCGAGATGATCGTTGGCGATCAGGTTGCCGGCACTATCGGAGGCTTCCCAGTCGCCCCAAAAGGTCAGCCGCAAACCGTCCCAGCCCATGCGGGCGAACTGCGCCATGTCCTCGTCGATCATCTTCTTGCGGTCGCCGTGGACGTAGCCGGCGGCGCGGTAGTCGGAGGCTGTGTGGATGACGTAGTTCGCGCCAAAGAGGCTTACCTCCTGCTTAGTGTCTCGCCACCGCACCACTCCCTGGTTGTCCAGGAAAACGGGGCCCTGCGCGAGAACGAGCAGCAGGTGGAGCATCAGCGCACGAGGAGCGTCAGGCTCGCGCCCTGCAGTCCCTCCGCGCTCGCGGTGAGTCGCAGTGGGCCGGGCTGAGCCGCGCGCAGAATGGCCAGCCCGAGGCCGTTGAACGCGTGGCGGCGGTCGGACTGGTAGGGATCGTGGTCCCGCATGTCGGCGTTGTCGAGCGCCACAATGCTGCCACCGGCAACTGTAAAGCGCACGAGGTTGTCGCCGGTCGGGACGACGGTGCCGGCCGAGTCGACGATCGCGAACCGCACGAGCGCCACGTCCCCCGGTGCCGCGCTGATCGTGTCGCGATCCGCGGTCAGTCGGATGGCAGCAGGGGTGCCCGCCGTTCGTACGCTTGCCACGCAGGCGCCCTCCCCCCCCCCCCCCCCCCCCCCCCCCCCCCCCCCCCC
>DASQAH010000338.1:0-7574 GCA_035635835.1 Gemmatimonadales bacterium | reverse complement strand
CCCGTCCCCCCTTCGGCACGAATCGCGCGCCACCGCCGCGCAATGGGGTGGTCAGACAAAGTAGTCGCTGACCTTGATGCCGTACTTTTGCGGGTCGGTGACTTTGACGATCGTCCGCGGGAAGTTGCCGTTCGCATCGCGTTGGGCGAGATCCACCACGGTGCCGGGGGTCATGAGGGCACCGTCTGGAGCGGCCACAACCCGCGCCATCGGCCGGTGCACTTGGCTGACGTCGGGGTTGGCGGCGTGCACGATCGCTACCTCATGCGTATCGAGAATCACGCACGTGCCCACCGGATAGATGCCAACGAGGTTGATGAACGCCTTCACGACCACCTGATCGTACCCGCGCCGAGGATTCTCCCACATCTCCTTCAGGACCTGGTCGGGCTGGATCGGCACCGTCTGGTAGACTCGACGGCTCGTCGCCGCATCGAAGCCGTCGGCCACGGCGACGATCTTGGAGTAGATCGACAGGTCACGCCCGCGCACCGATTTGGGGTAGCCCGTAAGGTCGGTTTTCATGTGGTGCTCGTACGCGACGATCATGCCGCGGTAGGGGATCTCCCCGTAGCCGCGCAGCCCGAACAGCGTCAGCACACCCAACCAGGGGTGCGCCTGGATGATACGCCACTCTTCGTCGGTGAGGCCGCCCTCCTTGTTCAACACTTCCAGCGGCACCCGGGACTTGCCGACGTCGTGGAAGAGGGCCGCCATCCCCAGATCATAGAGCTGCAGCTTCGTGAAACCGAGCTTGCGGCCCAAAGCGACCGAGAAGATGCACACATTGACCGAGTGCGTGAACGTGTACTCGTCGTAGTCGCGCAACGTGGTGAGCCCCATGAGGGACTCTTCGTTGTTCAGCACCTGGTCCACGATGGCCTGCACCGCGCGCTTCACCTTCTTCACGTTCGCCGAGCGCCCCATGCGGATGCTGTTGATGACCTCCTTGGTGACGGCGACTGAGCGGGCATAGGTCCGCTTGGCGGCCTCCTTCTGTTTCTCTGCGTCCTCGGTCTCCTCGTCGGTGTCGAGCGGCGGCTCGACGGACACGTGCGTGACACCGCCGTCGGTGAGTTTCTGGCCGAGCTCGAAGACCTTGTTGGGGTTGGCCTCCTTGGCGGCGTAAGACAGGAGCAGCGACACGAAGATCTGGAGCTCGCGGCGCTCCACGCCCTCGTCGATACGGACGGCGCCGATGCCGCTCTGCCGCAGCTGCCCCAGGATGTGCGAGAACGATGCGTAGTTGTCGAGGTCGAGCCGCAGGCGCGTCGAATTCACGAAGAGGAACTCACCCTGCAGCCGCACCTCGAGCTCGCGCTCCACGTTCAGCAAATGCGTGGTCGCTGCAGTGAGGTCGTCGAGCGCCTTCTGGGCTTGCGCGTTCTCGAGCGGATAGAGCTTGAGCGACCGGACAGCGGTGTACAGGGTCACCAAGAATTCCCGGCCCGCCAGGCGGACGAATCCGTCCGTCGTCTGGACGGTGTCCATCATCGACGCGCGCCGCGTCGGCTCGCTCATGCGGCGGACTCCCGCAACGCTCGACTGACCGCGTTGCGCACGAGCGCCTCCTTGTCCTGGGCGGCGCGCTCCAAGATCGCGCGCGCCTGCGGCGAGCGGATTTTCCCCAGCGCCATCGCCGCGCAGGCCCGCGTCTCCGCGTCCTCCCGCTTAGCCAGCAGGCCTCTGGGGAAAAGCATCTTCTCCAGCAGCGGGATCCCGCTCGCCCCGGCGAGCGACCCGTAGGCCTCGAAGAACACCATTTTCTCCGTCAGGTCGGCGCCCTTCAGCTTGCCACCCGTCACCACTTCTTCGACGCTCGGGAACGCGTTGCGGTGACCGCGCGCGGCGAGGTATTTGACGGCCGCGATCCGCACGTCCCGCTCGCTGTCCTCCACAGCCTGCTCTAACAGCTGCATCGCACTTGGAGTGGCGATCGCTGTCAGCGCATCGACCACGGCCATCTTCAGCGCGCGATCGCCCGTCGCTAACAGGGTACCCATCCCATCGGGGGCGCCCGCAAGCTTGAGCCGTCCCGCGACCCGCACCATCTCGAGCTGCGTGGCCGGATCGCTGCTGGTGAGCGCCTTCAGCACCTCCGCTGCGTTCGCCTGCGCCAGCCGCTCGCCCGCCTTTTGCACCAGCTCCTTGACGCGCTCGTTGGTCAGCCGGGGGAGCCACGAGAGCAGGGTGACCAAGGCATCGGCCCCGGTCTCCTGGAAGAGCTCGCTCAGCTCCTGCTCCGTGGGGTGCACCGTCGCCTCGTCGAGCGACTGCAGCAGCTGCGAGAGCGTCTCGGGCTGGGACAGCCGGTGCGGGAGCCGCTCCAACGCCTGGCGGTGCTCGGGGATCAGCTCGCGCGCGCGTTGCAGGATGGTCCGCGATTCGCGCAGGATGTACGCCACGGAACGGAAGTCCCCCGCACCCAACAGGTAGGGGATGAAATTCTCGACGATCGAGATCAGCTCGGCTCGAACCGTGCCGTAGGTCTGGAGCTCCAGCAGGTCGAACAACATCGCCAGGACGTTGCCGCGCAGATCCTGCGCGTACTCACGCTCCAGGGACTTGTGGAGATGGTCGATCTCCTTGTCCTCGAGGAAGTAGAGCGTCGTGTCGAAATCGTCGATCGACACGAGCCCCTCGCGTGGCGGCGGCGCTTCCTCCACCACGACCCGCCGCACATCGTTGGGGGAAGTGGCGGGGATCGTCTCCCCAGCTTCGATCGGTACGGCGTTCTCGCTGACGAGCTCGCGGAACGTATAAGCGATGAATTGGAAGTCTTCCTGCCACAACAGCGTCAGCAGGTCGTCGGCCGCATCCGCCTGCAGGGTCTTGGCCTGGTGGAGCACGCGCAAGAACCCGACAACCTCCTGGTCCTCGACGCCCGGCTTGAACACGAGCGAGCGGACGCCGTCCTTGAATAGGGTCCAGGCGATGCTCTCGTTCTTCTGATCTTGGTGGTAGACGACGGTCTCTTCCCAGCGCAGGTCCGTTTCGCCCACCTCGAAGTGCAAATCGTCGGTCGCTTGCCAGATCTGACGGAACGAACCGCGGATGTTCTCCACGGCGCGCTGGTAGACCGGATTGTTCGGGAGGTAGAGCTGCGTCGCCCGCATGCCCTTGCTGAGGAGCGACATCAGCTCCTCGACCTGCGTCGGCGGCAGGGCCAGCTCGGGAATCGGCGCGGGCGCGTTGCTCAGATCGCGGCTCCGGTGAGTTCGGCGACCAGGGCGACATCCTTGTCCCCACGGCCGCTCAGGTTGACCACGACGACCTCCCCGTCCGCCCAGCGGCCGGGCTGCCCGAGGACCCAAGCGATTGCGTGGGCGCTCTCTAGGGCCGGCAGGATGCCCTCCCAGCGGCTCAACCCGGCGAAGGCCTCGAGCGCCTGCCGGTCCGTCACCGCCTCGTACAATACGCGGCCCGCGTCCTTCAGGTAAGCGTGTTCGGGCCCAACCCCCGGGTAGTCCAACCCCGCCGAGACGGAGTGGGCCGGCTGCACCTGGCCGTCGGCGTCTTGGAGGAGGTATGACAGGCTCCCGTGAAATACCCCGGGCCGCCCGCGCCCCAGCGAGGCCGCGTGCCGCCCCGTCGCGAGCCCCTCGCCGGCTGCCTCCACCCCCACGAGCTCGACGTCGCGATCGGCCAGAAAGCCCGCGAAGATGCCCATCGCGTTCGAGCCGCCGCCGACACAGGCAACCACCGTTCGCGGCAACCGCCCGCAGCGCTCCAGCACCTGGCGCCGACACTCACGGCCGATGACGGCCTGGAAGTCCCGCACGATGCGCGGGAAGGGGTCAGGCCCCACGACCGAGCCGATGATGTAATGCGTGGTCGTGACGTTGGTCACCCAATCACGCAGCGCTTCATTGGTCGCATCCTTGAGCGTGCGGGTGCCGGACGTCACGGGGACCACGCGGGCGCCGAGCAACTCCATGCGGTAGACGTTGAGCCGCTGGCGCCGCATGTCCTCCTCCCCCATGTACACCACGCACTCCAGGCCGAACCGCGCACACACCGTGGCCGTAGCGACGCCGTGCTGGCCCGCGCCCGTCTCCGCGATGATGCGCGGCTTCCCCATGCGCCGGGCCAGGAGCCCCTGTCCCAACGTGTTGTTGATTTTGTGGGCTCCGGTGTGGTTCAGATCCTCGCGTTTGAGCAGCACTCGCACTCCGCCGCCGACCTGGGCGGAGAGTCGCGGTGCGTCCGTCAGCGGCGTCGGGCGTCCCACGTAGTCGCGGAGCAGCGCCTCCAACTCCGGCAGGAACTGCGGATCGCGCTGGGCCTCGGCGTACACACGCCCCAGCTCCTCGAGTGCTGCCATCAGCGTCTCGGGCACGTACCGGCCGCCGTAGGGACCGAAGCGACCGATCTCCACCTGAGGCGAGCTCATAGGTCCCGAATCCGCATTTGTCTCAGAGCCTCCCCCCCCCCATTCGTGGGACTCCGCACAGCGCCCGCACCGCCGCGGCCGGATCCGGGGCGCGCGCTACCGACGTGCCCACCAGCACGACATCCGCGCCCGCCGCCGCCACCCGCCGGACGTCAGCCGGCGTCTCGATGCCGCTCTCCGCCACCGCCGGGACGCCACGCGGCACGCGGGGGAGCAACAACTCGACGATGCCGAGGTCGACCGCGAAGGTGTCCAGGTCGCGGCTGTTCACCCCGATCGCCGTCGGCTCGGCGCCGAGCGCCCGACCGAGTTCGAGCGGCGAGTGCACCTCCACCAACACCCCGAGCGCCATCCAGCGAGCTTCCCGGCTCAACACCGTCAATCGATCTGGCTCGAGGACGCGGGCGATGAGCAGCACCGCGCTGGCACCTGCCGCGCGCGCCTCCAAGAGTTGCAGCTCGTCGAGGACGAAATCCTTCAGCAGCGCCGGGACCGCAACGGCACGAGTGACCCGGCTGAGGTCCTCAAGCGAGCCTCCAAAGTGCCGCTCCTCGGTCAACACCGAGAGCGCCACGGCACCACCCTCCACGTACGCCTGGCCGAGTGTGACCGGATCCAGGTCCTCGCGGATGTCACCCGCCGAGGGAGACCGCCGCTTGATCTCGGCGATCACCCCGACGCTGGTGCCGCGGAGACCCCGGTCGAACGGTAGCGGTGCCGGCGCTACCGCCGCGGCGCGCTCCAGCTCCCGAGCCCGCAGTCGCAGCGACGCCACGCGCTCCCGGGTGAAGCTTAGAATGGAGTCCAGCGAGCCGCGGGTCATCCTTGCGTTCGGTCGATTTTCGGGTACATTATCCTTCGGGCAATTTTCGGGAGACCCTATGCCGCTCACGCGTCGCCAGCACGAGATCCTCACGTATCTGCAGGGCTACATCGCCGATTCCGGCTACGCCCCCAGCTTCGAGGAGATCGCGCGTCGTTTCAGCTTCACCTCGTTGGCGACGGTGCACGAGCACCTCACCAACCTCGAGCGCAAGGGGTACATCCGCCGCGCCCACAACGAGAGCCGGGCGATCGAGATCGTGCCCCCCAAGGGCCAGACCGGAGCCACCGAACTGCCCCTGCTGGGCCTGGTCGCCGCCGGAGAGCCGATTGAAGCGATCAGCGGCAACGATGCCATCGCCGTCCCGGATGAGCTCCTGCCCCGGCGCGGCCGCAGCTATGTGCTCAAGGTCCGCGGCGCCTCGATGATCGACGAGCACATCAAGGACGGGGACTACGTCGTCGTGCACGAGCGCAACCAGGCCGAGAACGGGGAGACGGTGATCGCGCTGGTGGACGGTCACAACGCCACCGTCAAGAAGTACTATCGCGAGCCCGGCGGGTGGATCCGCCTGCAGCCGGCCAACCCAGCCATGTCCCCGATCCGCGTGAACGAGCGCGACGTGGTGCTGCAGGGCGTGGTCGTGGGCGTCATCCGGAAATACTAGGGTTCGCGCGGCGCAGGCGCTCCAGGGCGGCGCGCGCCGCGCCGGAGGTGATCGCCTCGTCCGCCTGCTGCACACCCGCCGCATAGCTCGCGGCCAGCCCGGCCACGTAGATCGCCGCTCCCGCGTTGAGGACGACGGCCGCGCGCCCGACGGGGTCGGCCCCGTTCCCGGCGAGGATGCGCTCCAGTCGCGCGGCGTTGGCAGCGGCGTCCCCACCCCGCAGCATTCCCCCTGCATCCGCGAACGCCAGCCCATAGGCCGCCGGGTCGAGCTGCCACGTAGTCGTGCGGCCGTCCCGAATCTCCCACACGTCGGTGACGCCTTGCGGCGAGATTTCGTCCATCCCCACCCTCCCGTGGACCACCATGGCATGCTCCGCCCCCAGCCTGATCAGCGTCTCCGCTAGCAGCGGGGCCCGGTCCCGGTCGGCGACGCCGAGCACCTGGCGCTGCACACCAGCCGGGTTGGCGAGTGGTCCTAAGAGGTTCATGATCGAGGGAATACCGAGCTCGCGACGTACCGGGCCAACGTGCCGCATCGCGGGATGAAAGTTCGGCGCGAACAGGAACGCCACGCGCGCTTCCCGCAGCAACCGGGCTGCCCCCGCAGCGTCGATGCCGACCGCGACCCCCAGCGCTTCAATCACATCCGCCGAGCCGCACTTGGACGTGAAGGACCGATTGCCGTGCTTGGCCACGGTCGCCCCGGCGCCCACCGCGACGAAGGCGGCGGCCGTCGAGATGTTGAAAGTGCTGACCACGCCTCCGCCGGTCCCGCAGGTATCCACGAGGTAGGGCGCGTTGGTCTCGACCCGCACCATCGCCCCGCGCAGCGCGCGCGCCGCACCGGCCACCTCCTCAGGGGTCTCCCCCTTCACACGCAACCCGATCAGCAGGGCGGCGGTCTGGGCGGCCGAGGCCTCCCCCCGCATCACGCTGCCGAACACGTCGGTCGCCAGGCGCTCGCTCAAGGACTCGCGGGCGGCCAGCGCGGTGATCGCCCGCTGCAGGGGAGAAGAGGCGTCGGACATGGAGATTTCGGGGTCGCGAAACCTACCCCGAAAAATCGCCTTTTGTCAAACGCGACAACGGGTTGCGCGGCTTGATTGGCCCCCTCCCCGTCCCTATTTTACCCCTGTGACGAGCCGGCCCCTCCTCGCGGTGATGCACTACGACGGGGCCGGGTTCGTGGGGTGGCAACGTCAACCGCAGGGGCGCACCGTCCAGGCCGAAGTCGAGGCAGTGCTGGAGCGCTTGACGGGCCAGAAGACGACGGCCACCGGAGCCGGGCGCACCGACAGCGGCGTGCATGCACTCGGTCAGGGCGTCGGGTTCACGCTGACCGAGCGTTGGGCCGGAAGCCTCGAGGGCGTGCAGCGTGCCTTGAATGCGCTGCTGCCGCGTGACATCTGGGTCGAACGGATGCATGCGATGCAGCCCGGCTTTCACGCCCGACGCAGCGCGACGGCACGGCGCTATCGCTACGTGATCGGAACCGACGAGGCCAGCCGCTCGCCGTTCCGACGCCCCTACGAGTGGGCGCTGGGCAGCGGACGCGCCCTGGATGTCGCGGCGCTGGGACAGGCCGCCGCAGCACTGCAGGGCGAGCACGAGTTCCACGGCCTCGCCAGGGCTGCGGGGGGAGGGGGGGGAGGCGACCGCCGCCGCGGCGTGGGGATGGGGGGAGGGGGA
>DASQAH010000337.1:0-5145 GCA_035635835.1 Gemmatimonadales bacterium | reverse complement strand
CGGTTTCCCGAGTCTGTCCCGCCGATCGTGCGAGACCCGTACGCCAACCTGGCCACTCCCACCGCGGGACGACCCCCGGGCGCGCTCGACCTGCTGGCCGTCCTGGAGAACGAGCCCCACAGCGCGGGCGCGGGGGACGCGCTCGCGGCCCTGGTGCGGCAGGTGGAAGAGGCAGCCGGGGCGGGCAAGATCGAACAGGTGCTGCGGATTATCTGCGGGATCGTTGGCGTCGAGCAAAGGATCCCCGAGGGGAGCCCACGGCGGACGTACGGCATAGCACTGAAGCGGATGTTCACCAAGTCCACGCTCGAGATACTGGCCCAGCTCACGGCGTCGCCCGGCTTCCAGGCCGACGCGGTCCTGGCACTGAAGCGCGCCGGTGGTGCCGGGGCGGAGGTGCTGCTCGACCGACTCGTGGCCGCGCCCTCCGCCGAGGAGCGACGTCACCTCTTCAGCGCACTGACCCAGATCAAGCAGGGCGCCGCCCAGCTGGTGCACTTGCTCGGCCACCACCAGTGGTTCGTGGTGCGCAATATCGCCGAGCTGGCTGGCGAGCTGGGGGCGGAAGAAGCGGTGCCGGCGCTGGCCCAACAGCTCGAGCATAAGGACGAGCGGGTACGCAAGGCCGTGGCCCTGGCGCTGACGAAAATCGGCAGCCGCAACACGGCCGATCCGTTGCGCCGGGCGCTGCGCGACCCGTCCGCCGCCGTGCGGCTGCAGGTGGCCCTCGGCGTCGGCGGACGACGCTCGAGCGCGCTCGCCCTGTTGCTGACGGGCGCGTTGGAAGCGGAGAAGGAGGCCGAGGTGGTGCGGGAGCTGGTGCTCGCCCTCGGGCGCATCGGCAGCCCGGAGGCGGTGCAAGCGCTGATCAAGTTCGTGCAGCCGACCGGCAAGCTGTTCGGGCGCCGGCCCACCCCGCTGCGCCTCGCTGCTGTGGATGCGCTGCGCCTCGCCGGCTCTCCCGCCGCCGTGGGCACGCTGCAAGGGCTCGGCGGCGACAGTGACCGCGAAGTCCGAGCCGCGGCCCAGGCCGCGCTGGCCGAGCTCAAGAAGAACGGCTAGGGGATGAAGCTGATCTCCGGCGTCAGCTTGCGCGCGAACGCCGCGAGCAAGCGCGCCGCCCGCTCGAGATCCAGCAGCGCCACCATTTCGTTGGGGGTGTGCATGTAGCGGTTCGGCACCGAGACGAGGCCCGTCGGGATGCCGCGCATCGCGTTGTAAATCGCATCGGCATCCGTGCCCGTGTCGCGCGGCGCCGCCTGGATCGTGTACGGGATCTTCTCTTCGTCGGCGCAGGCGACCAGCAGATCGAAGACCTTGGGGTGCGTGGCCGAGCCGCGCGAGAAGACCGGCCCACCGCCCAGCTTGTGGTCGCCGCTGAGCTTCTTCTCGGCGCCCGGCCAGTCGGTCGCATGGGTCACATCCACGACGAGCGCGACCTGCGGGTCGAGACCCACGGCGCTAGTGCGGGCCCCGCCCCCCGACCAGGCGATCTCCTCCCGCGATGTCGCCACCGCGAAGACGCCCGCGTGCTTTGGCCGGCTCTTCGCCAAGAGCCGCAGCGCTTCCGCCACGACGTACGCGCCGACCCGGTCGTCGAGGCTGCGCGAAACAATCAGCCCGTTGGGCAGCTCCAAGCTCGACGCATCCAGCACGCCGGCGTCGCCGACGCGCACCCGCTCCGTGGCCTCGCTCTTGTTGGCTGCGCCGATGTCGATCCACAGGTCCTCGATCTTCGAGACCTTCTCGAATTCCTCCTTCTTCATCAGGTGCGCGGCCTTCTTCCCGATCACGCCCTTCACGGCGCCCTTCGCGGCCGTGATCACGACGCGCTGGCCGACGAGCACCTGGGAGTCCCAGCCACCGATGCCGGCGAAGTACAGGAAGCCCTCGTCGTCGATGTGGGTGATCTGCAGGCCGATCTCGTCCACGTGCCCGGCGAGCATCAGCCGCGGCGTCCCCTTGGGGTTCACGACCGCGATGGAGTTGCCGTGCGTATCGGCCCGGACCTCGTCGGCGAAGGCCTGCACCTCCTCGCGCCAGACGCGCGCGGGCCCGGCCTCGAAGCCGGAGGGACCGGGCGTGTCGAGCAGCTTCTTGAGAAAGCCCAGCGTCTGAGTCATTCGCACTCCGTAGCGTGTCTGGGGACTGTCAACCGTTGATCAACTGCGACAGGAGCTCGGCGGCATCAGCCAGCCGCGGTCCGGGGCGCGAAGTATAGGCGTTGCCGTCCAAGAATTCCACGCGGCGACCGAACAGCACCCGGGCGTCCCGGTCGATCACGGTTTCGTACTCGCGACGCGCCCGCGGAACATCGAAGCCGCACGGGGCCACGACCACGACGTCCGGCGCCAGGGCCACGAGCTCGCGCCAGGTGCGTCGCCTCGAAGGCTCCCCGGGAGACGCGCCGACGTCCCGACCTCCGGCCACTGCTACGAGCTCCGGCACCCAGTGGCCAGCTACGTACGGCGGGTCGAGCCATTCTACGACCAGAACCCGGGGGCGCAGTGGCACAGAAGCATGGGACGCCGTCAGACGGTGCAGGCGATACCGCATTCCCGCCGTGAGTTCCTCGGCCTCATCCGCCAGGTCGAGCGCCTCCCCCACGCGCCGGATGTCGGCGAACACGCCGTCCAGCGTGTGGGCGTGCAGTGTGACGACGCACGGTCGCCGATCGAGGATCGCCAGGGCACGGGCCAGTTCGCCTTCGCCCACGGCGCAGACCTCGCAGACCGACTGGCCCAGGATCACGTCGGGCGCGAGGCGCCGCAGTGCGTGCTCGTCGATCTCGATGGGTGAGACCCCGCTCGCTTTGGCGTACGCCATCGCCTGATCGATGGCTCCTGACGGCCGCGAGGTATCGACGCTGGTACGGGTGACGCGCGGCAGGGCGCGCACCTCTGGTGGGTAATCGCATTCGTGGGAGACGCCTGCCAAGCGGTTCGTCGCCCCCAGCGCGGCCACGATCTCGGTCGCCGCCGGGAGCAGCGAGACCACCCTCCCCTCCATCGCGTCAGCTCTTCTGCGAAGCGACCCGGTAGAGCAGCGCGCCCATCGCCGCGAACAGCGCGAGGGCGAGCAGGTTGGAATCGGGTAAGGCCCCGAGCGCATGGACAATGGGCACCTTCTCGGCCAGGGCGTCCGCCGAGCCGAGCACGCCGGCGATCCCCGCGAGCACGATGCCGCAGATCGCCCCGCCGGCGATGAGGCCGCTGGAAAACAGCACGCCCGGACCCGATTCGAGCTCGGCGATCGACTGCTGCCGCGACTGGGCGCGCCGCTCGATGAGCCAGCGCACCACGCCGCCCGCGAACATCGCCGACGACGTCGAGATCGGGAGGTAGACGCCGACCGCGACGGGCAGCGCCTGCACGCCCATCAGTTCGATCGCGATCGTGATGAACACCCCGAGCAGCACGAGCGCCCACGGCAGCTTGTGAGTCAGGATGCCGTCGGTAATGAGGGCCATGATCGTGGCCTTAGGCGAGTCGAGGCGCGGGATGTTGCGGCCGCGATACTCACGAATCCGCCCGCCGATCCCGGGATCGAGCACGTAGCGCAACTCCCGCGTCGCGGGGTCCATCAGGTACTTGCCTGCCGCCACGCCTTCGGTGACGACGTAGACGCGGACCACTTGGTAGGAGGCCGAGTCCTGCGAGGTGCTACCGGCAACTCGGAAGCCGGACATCGTCTGCGGCAGGACCTCGACCGCCGCGCGCCCGCCCGCCGGCGCCAGTGCCTGCGCGCTGAAGGCGGGATGCAGCTCGGGGATGGGGTAGGTGTACGCGCGGTTGAGCAGGGTGAGGGTGTAGCCGACGACGAGGGCCGAGCCGAGCGCCCCCACGAGGATCGCGATCTGCTGACGCCGCGGCGTGGCGCCCACGAGGAAGCCGGTCTTCAGGTCCTGAGAGGTGTTGCCCGCATTGGCGGTCGCGACTGCGACGACGGCCGCGATCGAGATCGCCTGGACGCGGTGGTCCACCCCGGTCCAGCCGATGGCGACGAAGATCAGGCACGTTCCGAGCAGCGCCGCGATCGTCATCCCCGAGATCGGATTCGCCGAGGAGCCGATCTGCCCGCAGATACGGGACGACACCGTGGCAAAGAAGAATCCGAAGATGACGATCAGGATCGCGCCCAGCAGGTTCACCGCCACCTGTGGCAGGAGCGCGAGCACGATCGCGAGGGCGACCGAGCCGCCGATAGTGAGGGAGATGGGCAGATCGTCCTCCGTGCGCAGCCTCGTCACGGCCTGCCCCAGGCGTGATTCCCGCAGGTCCTTGATGCTCGAGGCGAAGGAGCTCAGGATCGTGGGCAGGGAGCGGGCGAGGGCGATGATGCCGGCCGACGCGACGGCGCCGGCGCCGATATAGAAGACGAAGCTCGAGCGCAGCTCACCCGGGCTCATGTCGCGGATCAGCTTGACCGGCGGGAACCCGAACGGCTCGGAGAGCCCCGAGCCCACGAGCTTGATCGCCGGGGCGAGCACGAGGTAGGCGAAGCAGCCGCCGGCGAAGAGATAGCCGGCGATGCGCGGGCCGATGATGTAGCCGACGCCCATCAGCTCGGGCGAGATCTCCGAGGAGACGGCGGCGCCGGGGTAGAAGCCGAGCGCCTTCCCCGGGACGTCGCGCCACAGCTTGAGGCCGCCCATCAGGAACTTGTAGACGAAGCCGACGCCGAATGCCTGGAACACACGCTTCGCCTGCAGGCCACGCTCCTCCCCGGCGATCAGCACCTCGGCGCAGGCGGTCCCCTCCGGATAGATCAGCGTGTCGTGCTCCTTGACGATCAGCGCGCGGCGCAGCGGGATCATCATCAGCACGCCCATCAGCCCGCCGACCGTGGCGAGGATCGCCACCCGGCCGATGTCGAGGTCGTACCCCATCAGCAAGATGGCGGGGATCGTGAACACGACGCCGGCCGCCACGGAGTCGCTGGCCGAGCCGGTCGTCTGGACGATGTTGTTCTCGAGGATCGAGGTCCTGCCCAGGGCTCGGAAAATCGTGATCGACAGCACCGCGATCGGGATCGAGGAGCTCACGGTCAGGCCGATCTTGAGCGCGAGGTAGACGCTCGAGGCGCTGAAGATGAGGCCGAGGAGCACGCCGAGGATCAACGCGCGGGCCGTGAGCTCGGCGGGCG
>DASQAH010000336.1:0-18174 GCA_035635835.1 Gemmatimonadales bacterium | reverse complement strand
CCCCCCCCCCCCGGGGTCGCCCGGATCAATGAGCCGGACGGCGCCGGGGGGCGCGACGTTCGCGATCGCCCGGCAATGCTCTTCGAACTCGCCGCTGTCCAGCTTGTAGTGGTCAGCCCCTGGCCCCGGGAAGCCGCTCGTATCATACGCGCCTCGGGCCACCACGTCATGGAACATGAACGCAATGACCTTCATCTCGCGCCGGGCTGCGTCGCGCCCAGAACCTTCACGCATCGCGTCTTCGATTCCGGCGCCGCCCCGTGCGCGTAAGCCGACGCATCCGGATCGCCGAGTCGACGGCGATCCGCCGTCCGTGATGGAACAGAGCGAGTACCGACGCTAGCGGAGCGGACAACCGCTTGTCGAACTGCCACAACCCGTTCCCCATCACGTATGCCCCATGCTTCACGCAGTCGATGATCTCCCGGGCGGTGGCGCACGGCTGAGCCAACTGAAGCGCCACCGAACTCGCATGCCGGCGACCGTGTAGGTCCTGGCCGCACATGGGGAAACGGCGGCTCCCCATGAGCCGGTAGGCAACGGGATTGGGCGCCAGCGCACCGTCGTAACCGAACTTGGAATTCCAGACCTCCACAGCGTCGCACGCCGCTAGCACGCCGTCGGGCACGCGGTGACGATAGCGAGAGGGATGGGCGAGAACCGTAATACCACCCGCGTCGCGCACCTGCGTCGCCCACGCCCCGATGTCGCCATCGTCAACCCACCTATCCACGCCGAGCGCTAGTACGTGATACCCGCTCCAGCTGCGCTCGTACCCGGGCGCGACCAGACACCCAGTGACTCCGGCGCACAACTGCCGCAGCTCGGCGAAGCGCTGCGCTGTCAGCGACTCGAAGTGATCCGCCACGAGCACCGCAGCGAAGCCACGACCCCGTGCCAAGTCCGCGAGCTCCTGAGGGCTCAGCTCCCCGTCGCTCGAGAAGAGCGTATGGGCATGCGCCATTACCTTGATCGGAGGGCCCTCCCCAGCAAGCACACCACCTCCCCGACGGCCGGCCACGGGTCATCGCGGCGGAGAATCTCGTTCCGCGTCCTGGGCGGCTGTGGACCGAGAAAGCTGCGCACGCCGGAGGCTCGCGACGGGAAACGTCCAGGGAAGCCGGGCGGTGGCCCACGCAGCACGCGCCACGCGCGCACCAGGTCGCCGAGCCACCAACGCACGACGACGCCCTCCCGGTAGGACGGCGGAATCACTTCCTGCCCCAGCGTCGTTTGCACAAGGATCTCGGGAAAGTTCACTCCGGCGTCCACGGCGAGCTGGAGAGAGCCCCAAAAGCGCCCGTTCACTTCCATCAAGCATGCCTCGCCCGTGCGACTGTCCCGTCGGAATTCAACCATGGCCAGCGAAGACCAGCAGAGCGACCGTAGCAGGCCGAGGCTCCAGTCCCGGAGTTGCGGGTCGATGGCCACCGAGCGGCGCAGCACGGAGCCGGAGCCGGTCGGACGCAGGTCGCGAAGGCGTTCGTGCGCGAACTCCGCGCACGTGGCTCCGTCAGGCGCGAGAATGATCGAGAACCCCACACCGTCGCCCGGAATGAACTCCTGCAGTAAAGGGGGTGGAAGGGACGCCGGCTGGACGCGGCGCAAGGCAGCCTGCAGTTCCGCGTCGGAGCCCGCGTAGGCTACCCCATGCGAAGACACGAACCGCTGGCCGTCCCAGTAATGGCTGAACCTGGGTTTGACGACGACCGGATACCCGAGCTCGTGCGCTGCGGGGATCGCGTCTTTGAGATCGCGTAGCACCTCCGTCCGGGGCACCGGTACTCCGACGGCTGCGGCCGCTGCGATGGTCGCCGCTTTGTCCATCACACGCTGGAGAGCTCTCGTGGGGGGTACCGCGACCCGAACGCCGGCGGCCGCGAAGTCGTCCCGCGCCCGGGAGACCAGGAATGAGCTCTGCTCCTCGGGGCAGAGCACTACTTGGATGCCGCGTTCCCGGCACGTCGCCAAAACCCACGGCACGAGCCCGCTGGGCCCGTCGAACCGATAGCGAACGTGCCCCGCTGTATAACGCGACCACACCGCGAGATCGAGCCGCGACTCGGAGGCGGTCCACACTTCCATCGACCGGCCCAGGGCGCGCACGATCGCGAGTGCCTTCGGGGAGTGGGCGTCTGTTACGAGCACCCGCATCAGCTCGGAACCGACCTCCCGGTCAGCGGCCAGACCGCACGACCTCGATGGAGACGCTCGTCTTGAGGCCGAGGTTGAGTGTCAAATCCGTGATCCCGAGCGCCAGCGGCTGGAATCTGAACATCGTCGTGAGGCTGTCGGACTGGATACCGAGCAGTTTGACGAGCTGCCATCGCGTGTTGAACTCGCCCGCCACACTCTGCAGGGCGTGCGACAGCGCTGCCGCGGGCACGAGGTTGCCGTACTCGTCCCGGACCTTGAGCGCGAGCGCGAACGGGGTGCCGAACTCCACGACAATGCGCTCATGATCGACCCGCACGCCATCGCGCTCGAGCACGAGCTCCGCGGGAGCTGCAGAGAGCACCTGCAATGACTCCGGCCATTGGACCGACTCCACCGTCGCCGTGACGACCGCGCTTCCGGCGCCCGAGCCGAGCGTCACCTCCAGCCGTGCCTGTCCGGTCGAGTCGGTCACCGCGCTATCGGGAACGATCTGCGCGTTCCTGGCTTGGAATACCACGACCCTGCCGGGGAGCGGCCGGCCAGATGGTGCGCGCGCCTGAAAGACGAGCGGCTCCGGAAGGCCCCAGCCCGCAATGCCACGTTGCCCGCGGCCCGCCGTGAATCCGCTGCGCGCCCTCGAGATGGCGCTCGTGAGAAAGGCCTCGATCGAGCCGAGCAGTTGCCCGCGCACGCGAACCGCGATCCGCCCGGGTCGGCGCACCGCTGCCGACGGAATAGTAAAGGTCGCTCGCCCCAGCGAATCGGTGGAGCGGGTGTCCGGAGCAAGACCCAGGTCGGCACTCTGGGGCTTCAGCTCCACAGGCTCGTGCGTGACCGGGTTCCCGAAGGAGTCCCGGACCGCCACCTGAACGGCGACCGGCCCCTCCTCGCGACCCAAGTCAAGCCGCGACGGCTGAATGTCGGCTCCGGCAGGGGCGGCTGCGACCACGGCGAGGCTGATCATCGGCCGCCCCGGCAACACCGCACCACCACCAGTGAGCACTTCCAGCCGGTAGGTCTGCGCCTGGTGCCCGGCCGACGTTCGAAACACGGCGAGACCGCTATCACCCGTGACAGCCTCGATGCTGCGAGCCAACCCGCCTGGGGTCCCTGAACCGCCCCGAAGGACGAGCCTCACCCCGCGCTCCGGCGTCTCACCCCGTCGCGCCTGGACCCGAAGGACCGCCTCAGTGCCCGCCGGCACGGCCACGGCGCTGGCCAGCGGGACAGCCTCGAGTGTTGCTGGGGCAAGGGGGGGTGGCGGCACACCGAGTCGTCCGGTCGTTGTGCCAGGGCGGGAAGGTGCCGCTCGTGCCGTGCAACTGCCCACGGCGCTCATCACAGCCACATCCGCACCCAGATCGCGCAGGTCGGCCCAGTCTCTCTCGGTCGGGCGAAACGCGAGACAGTTCCGGCGGATCAGGTCCGCGATCTCTCCCTTGGCGATGAGCACGCTCGAGAGCAGGCGGGTCAGGTCCGTCTTGCGCAGCGGTTCCGAGCCTTGTGCGGAGAGGCGGTTCGGCAACGCCAGCGCAAGCAGGCAGAGGGCGATTCGTCTCATGGCCGCGGGCAACCCGAACGCTCGAACACGCGCTCCGCCGCGTCAACATCGGCGTACAACGAGCGGTCACGGGCGCTGCGCGCGGAATCCATGAGCGCTGGAGCGTCCCGGCGCGCAAGGCTGTATGCCTTCCAGCTCTGTTCCATGTTCGTAAGACCACGCGCCAGATCGGCGCAGGTCATCCGGCGGTTCCTGAATAGGCGCACTCGGAGGTCGAACGCAGCCGTGGCGAGGGCCACAGTATCCGCCCAGGGGTCGAGCCGGCCGGCCGCTCCGAACTGGGCCGCCGATTCAGACGTCGGCGAGGGGTCATGGGAGGATGCGGCGCTGCGCACGAGGTACAGGCCGAGGAGCCCCAGGGCGAGGACCAAGCCCGCGAGCGCGTACCAGCGGTACCGAGCCGCGAGCTGGAGCCAGCGAGGTCGCTGCTCTGGGGTCGGGACCGGCTCCTCTTCGAACTCGTCGGGAAAGAGGACCCAGGTGTTCGTCCCGTGCCCCGCGACCGGCGCCACATCGCTCGCGGCGATGACCTCTTCCTCAGTGTGATAATTCGCCCAGGACACCACCGTGGTCTTCGGCGTGTCCGTTGAGACTGCCTCGCCGGGCAGGACCTCGTAGAACGGAAGGTGCTCGCTCCCCCACTCGGGGCTCGCGGTGCGACAGAAGAATCCTCCGGCGGGATCATCTCCGAGCGCCAAGACCAACGCGACGTGCCAGGGACGATCGAAAAAGGTCAGGTGCGCATCCACATCGCTGCGCGACAGGGCGGTGTCTGCGGTCGGATGGCCGTGGTACCACCCGACCAAGTGGCGCCTCGTGGCCCGCAGCTCTTCATCTGCCAGCGACCAGGCTTGCGCGATCAGCCGCTTCGCATCATGGCCCACGTTCGGCCAGGGGAGCCAGATAGTAGAATCGATGAGAACGTAGGGCCGCCCCGTCTCCGGGCAATGCAGCAGGCCACCGGTCAGGAAACCGCACCCAGTTGCCCCCGCGGGGGCAACCAGGCGGTCGTGCACCGCTACAAGCGCCTGTTGTGTGATGAAGATGCTGAACGGAGGCTCCCCTCTCGCCGCCCCGCCGGTTGGGATCCAGCAGATGGACGAAGCGATGGGCATCGCCCGCTCGGCGTACCCCGAGCTACCTCGGGGCCCCTTGTGACTGTCTGTGAGAAGCCCCGGGGAGGTGCGATGGCTCGTAGTCCCGGTTCGGACCTGGTCCACGAGGGCAGGTGGACGCAAGTTCCTCGCCGATCACCCCCCGTTCGCGCCCTGGAGTGGGCCGGGTCCCCACATCCCAGGCAATGCTAACCGATTGGAGAATTGGCTGTTAGGAAATCGGTACAGTTCCCCGGCGACCACCGGCCAGAGTAGGTCCGACAAAAGCGTCCTAGAAGTGTTGCCAATCTGCAACACCAAACCTTACATCCCCTCTAACGAAGGGTGCTATATTAGTTAGTGATATCAGTTAATCCTAACTACCTGATGTTGATTAGCAATCGCAACTAACCCTAACTAACGCCGCAGCTCTAGTTAGGGATACGACCCGAGCCGCAGCCAGGAGGAACGGATGCCCGGACGTCACGTGTCGCGCGTCTGGACCTACGATCCCACAATCGACGCGCCCGCGAAGTACCGCCGGGCGTGCAATTACGACGCCTTCATCCCGGTTAAGCTCACCGAGCTGTCGCTCCAGATGGAGGGGACCGTGGCTGGGATCGCGTCGGAGGCCGACGCGGCCATCCGCGACCTGAACGAGAGCGCCCGCCCCGCATTGACGCCGCTCGCTCGTCTCCTGCTCCGCACGGAGTCGATGGCGTCGTCGATGATCGAAGGGGTGCGGGCGGGCGTGCGCGAACTCGCGCGGGCGGAGGCTAAAGTCGAGGCAGGTAGGAAGGCAAGCGCCACAGCGCTCGAAGTGCTGGCGAACATCGATGCTATGCAGCTCGCCATGGACGAAGCCTCCGCCGTGGACCGCTTTGGCGTGCGGGAGATCGTCGCGATCCACCGCCGCCTCATGGAACGGGACATCAACGTCAAGCGCATCGCGGGGCAGATCCGGACGAGCCAGAACTGGATCGGCGGGAACGACTACAACCCCTGTAGCGCCGACTTTGTCCCACCGCCATCGGAGGAGGTCCAGGGTCTGCTCGACGACCTATGCGACGCGATCAACGACCATCGGCTGCCTCCGATCGTGCAGGCGGCCATCGTGCACGCCCAATTTGAGACTATCCACCCGTTCGCTGATGGCAACGGGCGCACGGGCCGCGCGCTCATTCATGTCGTCCTCAAACGGCGTCGCGTGGCACCTGCGTATGTCCCGCCGATCAGCGTCGTGCTGGCGGCCAATCGGGACCGCTATATCGAAGGGCTGACCCGCTTCCGTGGCGAACGGGTCAGCGACTGGATTGAACAGTTCGCCGCGGCAGCCCACAACGCCGCCAGACTAGCGGGGGCCTATCTCCGTGAGGTGCTGCAACTGAGTGCAGCCTGGCGGGCGAAGCTGTCCGCTCGGCCGGGGCCGCCCCGCTCGGATGCCGCCGCGTGGGCGGTGATCGATGCCCTGCCGGGGTACCCTGTAATCAGCGCCCCGGTTGCCGCCGCGGTTACTGGACGGTCGAAGCCGCAAATCTACGAGGCGCTCGACGACCTTGAGGCGGCTGGTGTGTTGACACGGCTGTCTGCGTCGCGCCGTAACCGCGGCTGGGAGGCCGTCGGCCTGCTCGACCTACTAGAGCGGCTCGAAGCCGGCCAGCTGCCGCACTGAACAGCACCACTCGCAGAACCCTTTAGGCCCCGCCCCGATCTCTTCGCCCGCTGCGCGCCCGGGAGACTAACTTGACAAGGGCCAGGATCTGGCGGGCCAGTCGCCGCGCTTGCTCCCAACTGGTTCGATTGCCCTGTGCTAGAAAGTGCACGAGTTGGTCTTCGGAGGGGCCAGTGCGAAGGACCATTTCAAGCATATGTGTAGCGACGACCGGAGGACCGTTACTGAACGGCCGGCCTTCCGCATCCCTACCGTCCTCGCTTGCCCCATATTCGCAGAGAAGCTTGAAGAGAGCCTTCTGCAAAGGCGTATTGATCTGCCGTTCTGCCTGGCTGTCGCGAGCTGTCACGTGCAGCCCCCGACCCTTGATGGATCGCACCCGCCTATCAGTGCACTTCTGAGAAAACGCCCAACACAAGGGCCCTGACGCCCCGTCTAGGTCACGCGGGGCCCCGCGGTATGCCCCGCGGTGGACGGCAGATCGATTCGGCCCAGGTCGGCCAAGTCGTTGTGCTCTTGAGAGGCGCCGGTCGGAATCGAACCGACGAATAGAGGTTTTGCAGACCTCTGCCTTACCACTTGGCTACGGCGCCGTGGGGCTAGAAAATGCCTAAAACAATAGACTTTCTCAACCCACCTTGAGAACTCCACTTCGCGCCCTGAGCGACTGGGTAGAGCGGAGTCGTTCAAGGTCGTGCTCATCGGTTTCTCGCTAGGTTTGCCTGCGGCGGCGGGCGAGCTTCCAACTTGACTGAGCCTTTGGCGTTTCTCAAGGCTGAGAGATCTGCTGCGGTGCTCTTGCCTTGCGATTATCTCAATTGCCATCGGCGGCCGCCAGCGCCTTGGCTTGAGCGAGCAGCTGGTCGAGCGCACTTCGATCCAGCAACCGTCCACCGAGAATCACGGCGCGGATCCGTTTCGTGTTGGCGATGTCCAGGAGTGGATTTCCATCCAGCAAGACCAGGTCGGCAACCTTACCGGTTGCCACCATGCCGAGCGAGTCACTCACCCCCAGGAACCGTGCGGGATTGATCGTCGCCGTTCGGAGTGCCTCGGCCGGCGTAAGGCCGGAATGCACGAGCAAGCCGAGCTCGTCGTGCAGACTGAAGCCGGGATACACGTAAGGATTCGGGCAGTCGCTGCCGGCCAGGATCGGGACTCCGGCTCGATTAATGGGACCCACCAAGTTGGCGTGAACCGGATAGAGTGCCCCGATACGGGCTGCCAACTCAGGCGGGAAAGAATGCCAGAAATCGCGAAGCGCCTTTGGGACGTAGATGAGGAGCGAGTCGTCGGTTGGGTGGCCGCCTTGGGCTAACTGTCCGACTTGGTGCATCACGACCAGCGTGGGTACCTGCCACGTATCGTTCCGCCGGAAGCGCTCGAACAGCGCAGCCGCTTTGAAAGAATCATAGGTTGCTCTGAGTCGATTGGCGTCTGGTATCAAGCCACGTTTCTGATCCATCGCCTCGACCTCCTCAGCCTTGATGTTGACCTCCTCACTCGATGTTCCCACATCCACCTCAGTCAGGTGCTCCATACTCCGCTGTCCGGTGTCCGACGCCTCGGCTGCCGTCACGGGATACGGCACGTGACCGACGAAGGGGATCCCTTCATTCCTCGCCTCGTTGGCGACCGCGAAGTACAACTCCCTCGGCAGCGAGGAGTAGACCTTGATGAAGTCGACGCCGCTAGCCTTGAGCTGCCGGACTGCCTCTCGTGCCTCATCCGCGGTACGCACGATGCGTGAGGCTGGCAGGTAGGAATTGGGGCCGTCCACCGCCGGCCCGGCAACGAAGAGCCGCGGCCCAACTTGCGAGCCATTGGCGACGGCATGCTTCAGGGCGACAATCGGTTCGAGGATGCTGTGCATATCGCGAGCGCCGAGCACGCCGTTAGCGACCATGATCGGGAGAGCAACCCGCGCGGCTCCGGGCGGCCAACTGAGGTGGACATGCATATCCCACAGCCCTGGTATGAGATACTTGTCGCGACCGTCGAAAACAGATGCGCCCTGGGGGAATCGAACGCGGCGACTCGGGCTCACCGCCACGATGGTTCTTCCTCGGACCTCCACGGTCATGTCGGGTAGCACACGCCCGCCGATCACGTCGATAACCGCCACATGTTCAATAAAAAGGGGGACGTCTTGAGCGCAGGCGCGGTGCCACGGTCCTGAGCCGAGCGTCAGAGCAATCAACGCAGTTCGCAACATTGCGGTCAGCGATTCTTGCGACACGGAACCACCTCGAGCAGATGGTGATTAGGAGACACCGGTTGCCTTCCTAAGTCACGACTTTCTAAGGCCAGGCCGTGATGTTTCTCGCTTCCGACGCCAGCAGTTACATCACGGGAACAGAATTGTTTGTGGATGGCGGTTTCGCGCAAGTGTAGCGATGATGGAGTAGGTTATGGGCTCCCCACTCCACGTTAGCCAGGCGCGTTCCACATGACCCCGATGCAGCTACGCCATACCATCGTTGCCCTGATCATCGCCGTAGGCACCAGCGCTGCCGCGCAGGCAGGCGCGCCAACCGCGACGGCGCGCAAGCTCGATTCTCTCCTCGCTCGTATGTCCCTCGAGGAGAAGCTGGGGCAACTGAATCTGCAGTCGTTCGACGACCGATCCATCCCCGCGCAGCTTGACCTGGTGCGGCGGGGTTTGCTCGGGGGGTTCTTCAACCTGACCGGCGCAACGGCGACCCGAGAGGCACAGCGTGTTGCCGTGATGGAATCGCGGCTGCGCATTCCGCTCCTCTTGGGCTACGACGTCATTCATGGCTACCGGACCACGTTCCCGATCCCGCTCGCCGAAGCGAGCACCTGGGACCCAGCCGCCGTCGAGGCCACTGCCCACGTGGCGGCCGTCGAGGCCGCCGCCGCCGGCGTGAACTGGACGTTCGCGCCGATGGTCGACATCGCCCGTGATCCGCGCTGGGGCCGCATCGCGGAGGGCTCGGGGGAGGATCCGTATTTAGGATCGGTGATGGCCGCAGCCCGGGTGCACGGGTTTCAGGGCTCAGACCTGCGCGCGCCCGATGCCGTGCTAGCTACGGCGAAGCACTTCGCGGCATACGGCGGCGCCGAAGGCGGCCGAGACTACAACACCGTGGATGTTTCCGAGCGGACCCTCCGCGAGACCTACCTGCCGCCGTTTCGGGCAGCCGTGGACGCCGGCGCCGGCAGCATCATGACGTCGTTCAACGAGATCGCGGGGCTTCCGAGCACGGCCAACCGCTGGCTGGTAACTACGCTGCTCAAGGGGGAATGGAAGTTCCGCGGCTTGGTCGTTAGCGACTGGACTTCGATCGACGAGCTGCGGGCCCACGGCGTCGCCGGCTCGCGCGCGGAAGCGGGCAGGCTCGCCCTCAGGGCCGGCGTGGACATGGACATGGTGAGCCGGATCTATGTCGACGATCTGCCGGCGCTCGTGCGCGCAGGGCGCATCCCCGTCCCGACGGTCGACGCCGCGGTGCGTCGCGTCCTCCAGGTAAAGCTCGCCCTCGGCTTGTTCGACGATCCCTACCACGGAGCGACGGTCGAGCACGAGCGCGCTACGTCCCTTGCGCCGGTGCATCGCGAGCTCGCCCGGCGAGTGGCGCGCGAGGCGATCGTGCTGCTCAAGAACGATACCAACCTGCTCCCCCTCGACACCACGCGCCACACCGTGGCCGTGATCGGGCCGCTCGCTGACGACAATGCCGCGGTCCTCGGGCCCTGGGCCGGCCATGGGGACCCACACGATGCCATCACGCCGCTCGAAGGCATCCGCGCGCGCGCGGGGGAGCGCACGAAGGTGCTGTACGCCAAGGGATGCGGCATCACCGACAGTGCGACGGCGGGCATTGCCGACGCTGTCGCACTGGCGCGGCAGGCGGACGTCGCGGTGGTGGTCCTCGGCGAGGAGGGGGACATGAGCGGCGAGGCCGCGAGCCGCTCGACGCTCGGCCTCCCGGGCGTGCAGCAGCAGCTGCTGGAGGCGATCCAAGGGACCGGCACGCCGATCGTCCTGGTCGTCATGAGCGGCCGCCCGCTCGCCCTCGCGTGGGCCGCCGAGCACGTGCGCTCGATCGTCCAGGCGTGGTTCCTCGGTATCGAGACCGGCCACGCGCTTGCGGACGTGCTGTTCGGCGACGTGAGCCCGAGCGGCAAACTCCCCGTGACCGTGCCTCGCTCCGTCGGCCAGATACCGATCTACTACAACCACAAGAACACCGGTCGTCCGCCCGCGGCGGGCAAATACAACTCCAAGTACATCGACCTCCCGGTCACCCCTCTCTTCCCCTTCGGCTACGGGCTGAGTTACACGACTTTCGGCTATTCGGACCTCCGATTGAGCGCTTCGCGCATCGGCCCGGCCGACTCCCTGACCGTTTCGGTCGCAGTCACGAACACCGGCCAGCGCGAAGGCACGGAAGTGGTGCAGCTCTACGTCCGCGACGAAGTGGCGAGCATTACGCGGCCCGTGCGGGCCCTGGCAGGGTTCCGGCGCGTCGCGTTACGCCCGGGGGAGACACAACGCGTCGAGTTCGTCCTCAGCGCGCGGCAGCTTGGCTTCTACAACGAGGCGATGCGGTTCACAGTCGAGCCGGGACAGTTCCGGGTGTTCGTGGGCCCGAGTTCGGCGGAGGGGATCGAAGGAGCCTTCGAGGTGCGGGGGAGCCGCTAGGCGCTCGCGACGTGTGTGTTTGTGCGGATTGGGCCGTTATACGGCAACGGACTAGGCCGTGCTGCGCCGCAGGAACGTTGACGCGACCGCGACACTAGCGACGATCAGATTGGCCGCGATGACCGGCGCCGAGTGGATGACGATGCCGTAGGCGGCCCAGAGGCACGCGGCCACCCCTTGGATCCGCCGCAGCGAGATCGACTGCTTCGTGAAGTACGAGCTCACGAACACTGCGGTCGCAAGCCACCCGATCCAGTCACGCATTTATCCCTCCGCCACGGCGTCGGCCTCGGCGCCATCCCGGAACGTCAACCAATCGGTGCGCACACGGTCCCATTCCTGAATCACGAGTCCGTGGCCTTCGAACAGGGCCCGGATCTGGCTCGGACCCCAGGCGACGATCTCCTCGAGGACCGGCACGAGCACGCTGAGCGCATCGTCACTGATCACAGTGCGTTTGGCGATCTGCGCGATCTCGCGGGCCTCGGACGCCGCAATGGTGAACCCGTCGCCGCGGTTGACGTGCAGCATGACCGGAATGTCTGACTGCCCGTCCCCGACGTAGACGACCTGATCCCGCGGTAGCGCGAGCTGGAGGCGCCGCTCCTCGACTGCGGCCACCTTGCCGTAGCCTGCTGCTACCCGCACCACTGAGGCAACTTGCCCAGACGTTGCGTCCCAGCCGAACCGCGTGCCCACAACATGATCCGGCGGGACGATGCCGTCGAGGGCCGCGAGGACGACCTCTTCGGGCGCCGCTGAGATCACGTAGAAGTCGAAGCGGTGCCCGTTGATGCCCCGCGCCAGCATCGTCGTCAGCAGCGGGACGTTCCGCTTGAGCCGCACCCGCCTCCCCACCTCGACGAGATCGGCTTTGGTCACCCGGCGGTACTCAGGGTCGTGGACGAGCAGATAGGCGAGCTCGGCGCCTTGCTGCACCAGGTTCAGCCGAGCGAGCGCGGCCACCTTCTCGCGAAAGCCCGAGATGTCGAGCAGCTCGCTCAGGATGATCCCGGAGTCATTGAAACTCAGCGTCTGGTCGAAGTCGCTCGCCAGGAGGTATTGCTTCTTCATGGTGAACTCCTCGTCCTTCCTCTGCAGACACCAGCCCCCAACAAAAAAGCCCGCTCCGATGATGCGGAGCGGGCCGATCGGCAGCTGCGACGCATTCGGATCGCGTCAGCCAATACGCGCGCTCCCCGGAGCCAGACCGGTATTGTGGAGCAAGTTCATTGCACAGCCGCAGCGCGTCATGGCCGAATGGTACTCAGCAGCGTAAGGACGGGTCAACCCGCGGCTCGTCACTGCCTCGTAACGGCGAGCGTTATGCTCGGCCTTCTCACGTCAAGTTGCTGTCCTGACGAGCGTTGGGCCGCACGACAGCGCCAGCCGAACCGACGACGCCTTCTTCGCCAAGTGGCGCTGGCTGTTTCGACTGTAGGCTACCCCTGGCCTTTCAAGAGTTTGAGGATGGCTGCTTCCCCGGCCTCGGCCGCGAGACCGATCGCGCTCTTGCCCTCGTCGTTTTGCTGCTTCGGATCGGCGCCGTGCGCCAGCAGGTAGCGCGTCATCTCCACGTCGCGGCTCAGCACCGCCTCGTGCAGCGGTGCCCAGCCCTTGTGCTGCTTGGCGTTCACCGGCGCGCCCGCCTCGACCAGCAAGCGAACCGTCTCGAAGTTCTTTCCTGCCGCCGCCGAGTGGAGCGCCTGCACCTGCATCGGGTTGCGCGCCACCTGGGCGACGTCCGCCCCGCGCGTGAGCAACAAGCGCACCGTGGCCGGACGCCCGAAGAAGGCGGCGAGGCCGAGCGGGTAGAAGCCGTCGCCGGAGTAGGCGTTCACCTGGGACGGATCCCGGTCAAGCAGCT
This sequence comes from Gemmatimonadales bacterium, assembly GCA_035635835.1. Classification (GTDB taxonomy): domain Bacteria; phylum Gemmatimonadota; class Gemmatimonadetes; order Gemmatimonadales; family GWC2-71-9; genus 13-1-40CM-70-15. The sequence continues at coordinate 5,154 of DASQAH010000336.1, read as the reverse complement.
CGGCGACCCGCTCCGCCCGCCCTACGGCGCAGGCGTCGAACAGGTCGAGCTCGGGCCCCGCCTCGAGCAACACCGTCACGACGTCGCCCTTGTGGTGGTACTGGGCGATGAGGACGGGGGAGTGCCCCCGCTCGTTCCGCCGGTTGACGAGCCCCGGGTCCGCGGCCAGCAGCCCTCGCACGCGCGTGACATCGCCCGCGCGAATCGCGTCGAACAACTCTGTCCCAGCGGCCATATGACCTCTTTCCCCCCCCTAGCCGGCTACTTGAATGTGATGCCCTTGCGGAGCGTGACGGCCCACCGTTTCCCTACGAACCCCATCCCGAACCGGTAGCCGACCGCCAGCTCCGAGACCTCTCCATACGTCGCGCGCGTGGGGCCGAGCCGGAGCGACACCCCGACATCGCCGCCCTCCCGAGCGCGCTCATTCGCGTACCAGGCGCCGCCGTAGTCCAGGAACGGCGCCACCCCTACGCCGAGCAGCCCCCACAGATCGTCCTTCACGAGGATCCGGTGCTCGAGCGCTAGCCACGTCATCCGGGTGCCAGTCAGCTGGTGGGCACCGAACAAGCGGGGCCCGTTCTGATCGCGCCACAGATCGAATTCCGCCCCAGGGTTGGCCCGGCGCAGAGCACCGCCCTCGAGGTGTAGCACGGCGGTCTGCCGCGACAGATTCTGGCTCACGATCGTGAGACTGCCCTGCACGAGACCCGAATCGAGTCCCGCCGGAGCGTACACGCCGTGCGCCTGGCCCCGCAGCACCACGAACCCGCCCGGCCACACCGCCGAGACGCGCCCCTCCACGAGCGGCCCCACGCCGGCCCGCCCCGCGGGATACCCAAGCGCGCGCGGCGCCACCCACGCGCCCAGACGCAGCCGCTGCGAAAGGTCGAGATCCTCGCGCCGGCCGTAGGTGTCAAAGTGCCGCACCACGCGGAACCGGGCGCGGCTGATCTCGAACCCCGCGCCGAGCGCCCCAGTCACTGATCGGGGAAAAACGAGGATCGTCTCCGGGGCGAAGTCCTCACGTCGCCACTGGGCTCCCGCCCACAGCCTGACGTAGCCGGTGTTCGTGGCCTGGAGCGCGACCCCTCCGATGAGGTCGAAGCGAGTCGCACGGCGCTGAATCGTCCGGAACAACGTGTCGGCGTCGAATGAGAGCACGCGCTGGTCGGCAGCCTCGCCGACGGTCACGAGCGACCACCGCGCCGCTGTCTGGAAGAATGGCACACCATACGACCACAGACCCACGCGGCCGTCGGAGAGGTTTTTGTAGCCTAGGAGCAGCGCGTCGCGCCGCCACAGCAGGTGCGGGCCCCGGTATTGGAACTCGAGCGACGTACGGTCGGGCGTCGAGGTATACGTGGCGGTGAGCTGCGTCGCAGTCCCCACGAGATTCTCCTCCACCACCCCGACGGACCAAGTCGCGCTCCCTCCGGCCGAGGAGAACGTCGCTTGCGGCTTGGTGCTCCAGCCGTCGGCCGTTTCCACGCGCAGCGCCAGGCGCCCGCCCATACGCAAAGTATCGAGCTGCACCAACCGGAACACGCCCAGGGCTCGCAGGGCGCGCTCGCTTTCCACCACCCGCGCCGAGTCGTACCGCTCGCCCGGGTCGATCAACAGCTCGCGACGGATCACGCCAGCCCGCGTCGTGATGTGCAGTGCGTTGGCGAGGCGGGCGACGAATCCGGGTCCGCCGCCGCCGGCACTGAACACGTTGTGGTTCACGACGATGATGGTGTCGATCACCTGAGCGGACAGCCCGGCGGTCGCAGAGACGGACAACAATGCCGCCACTGCCGCGCCAACCGCCCGTCCGAGCGTCGGAGCATCCGACCTCATCTCACTCCCTCGATGCGCTGCTTCAGCCGGTATACGGCATGCTGCCTCGAGTCGTCCCAGGCGGTGAAATAGAGCCGCGCGTCGAGCCGGCCGGTGAATTGCGCCATGCCGCGGCGCGACAGTTCGTAAGTACCCCGCACCGAGTCGGGGCGCAGCGGCCGGCACAGGCAGGTGACGGTAGCATGAGCGACAATCCGCCCGGGCGGCGGCCCAAGCATGTAAGGGGTACCCGTCTTCAGGTCGCGGAGGCGGCCGAAGTCGAAGCCCAGGGCGATGGTATACGCGCCTCCCGCGCCATCGGTGGGGTCGAAGTCGAAACGCGCAAGCAGGACGTCGTGGCCCGCTGTACCCGGGGCTGTGTCGATACGGAGGCGCACGATGGTGAGGCGGGGGTCCGTATCGACGACGAGGCGGCCGCCGGTCACCCAGCGGGCTTGGTTCTGGACGCCGTCGGTGTCTCCTGGCCGGGGCAGGAGGTCGCAGCCAAGACAGGATAGAAGGAGAAGGAAAAAGGGGGAAAAGGGTACGGAGTGGGCGTAGGATGGATACCACACCTCGCGGCCCCAGCATCCAGACTCTGTCATGGCCCTACGCGCCCACGTGGGACGGCTCTTGGTGCATCAGCTGGCCTCGGGGTTTGCGGTCGACGCCGTCAAGGTGGCGGAGTGCGTTCGTGGACCCGGGGCCGACAGCCGAACGACCCAACTCGTTCGAGCGGCGCTTCGGTCCCGTCCAACATAGCGGAAGCGTGCGGTCGTGGCACCCTGCCGGAGTTCCGGCCCTCTCTGACAGACGCGCGCGGCTCTGCACCGGGCTTCGAGCTCAACTGGAAGTGGCGAGGCGAGTCGACCCGATGCGGCAAGCAGTGATCTGAAGAATGGAGAGCCGGGTCGCTCTCGTAATCAAACTGATCAGTCGGCTCTATGATCGCCCGCCGAGGAACTCCTGAGATGACGCCTCTTGCATACGCTTCTTCCGTGCGCTCTTCCTGAATACGCTCTTTTCCTTACGCCTCTAGTACTGTCCAAGGTATCTCTCGACTTCCCATTCCCCGACTCTCCCAATGTAGTCCTGCCATTCTTCCCGCTTGGCTTCCACGAATCGCTCGTAAATGTGATCCCCCAATGCGCCGCGGATCACCGCGTCTTTCTCAAGGGAATCGAGCGCCGCGTGGAGATCGCGCGGTAGTTCGTCGATGCGGAACTTGCGGCGCTCCCGGTAGGACATGCGGGAAATGTTCTTGTTGACGGGCTCGCCGGGGTCGATGCGCTGCTGGATCCCGTCGAGCCCCGCCGCGAGCTGGACGGCCAGCGCCAGATACGGGTTGGCCGAGGGGTCGGGTAGGCGGTTCTCACACCGCGTCGCGTCGCCGCGCTGCGCCGGGACACGCACGAGCGGCGAGACGTTGTGCGTCGACCAGGACACATTGACCGGCGCCTCGAACCCCGATACGAGCCGTTTGTAGGAGTTGACGAGCGGGTTCGTCACTGCGCAGTAGCCGAGCGCGTGCCGTAGCAGGCCGCCGATATACCAACGAGCCACATCGGAGAGCTGCAACGCGCCCTGCGGGTCGTGGAACGCGTTGCGCCCTTTGACGAGCAGCACCTGGTGGGTGTGCATACCGGAGCCGTTCGCCCCGTACAGCGGCTTCGGCATGAACGTGGCAACGAGACCGTGGCGCAGGGCGATGTTGCGCACCACGAACCGCAGCGTCGCGAGGTTGTCGGCGGTGGTGAGGGGATCGGCGTGCCGCAGGTCGATCTCGTGCTGGCCGCGCACCACCTCGTGATGCGACGCTTCCGCGTCGAGTCGCATTTCCTCGAGCGCGGCGACGATCACCCGTCGCGCGCGCTCGCCCCGGTCCACCGGCACGAGGTCGAAGTAGCTGCCCGTATCCAGGGTGCGGGTCGTGGGCTCGCCCCGCTCGTTCTGCTCGAATAGAAAGAACTCCGCCTCGCAGCCCACGCGCATCGTGAACCCGAGCTCGGCGGCGCGCGCGATCTGGCGCTGCAAGGCGGTGCGCGGGCACCCTTCGAACGGACGACTATCCGGGTAGCGGATGTCACAAATCAGCCGCGCCACCCCTCCGCCGCCCGCCAGCCCTCCCCCCCCGCCGTCACCCTGCTCTCCCGCTGCACCGGCGGCCCAGGGAAACACCCGGAACGTGTCGAGATCAGGGACGAGCAGTGCGTCGGCTTCCTCCACGCGCGCGAACCCCTCGAGCGCCGATCCGTCGAAGACCACCTCGCCGGCCAAGGCGCGCTCGAACTGGGACGGCGGCACCTCGACCGCCTTGTTGACGCCAAGCAGGTCCGTAAACTGCAGCAGCAGGAAGCGGACCTGGCGCTGTTTCAACTCGCCCAGGATGTCGCGGGTTGCCGCGCTGCTGGTCTTCTCAGGCATGGGACGAGGGGGAAGGAGGGGGGGGGAGGGAGGGGAGGGGGGGGGCGAGATGGCTGGGGGCTAGAGGGCTAAGTGGCTAGGGGGCTGGCCGCATCGCCCCTTAGCCGCTTAGCCCAGCGGTCTGACTCAGACGTCGTAGTACAGGAAGAACTCGTAGGGATGCGGCCGTAGCGCCACCGGGTCGATCTCCTTGCTCCGCTTGTACGCCAGCCAGGTGTCGATCACGTCGGGCGTGAACACCTCGCCCCCCAGCAGGAAGTCGTGATCCGCCTCGAGCGCGGCGAGCGACTCGGCCAGACTCCCGGGAGTGTTCTTGACGTGCTTGCGCTCCTCGGGCTCCAAGTCGTACAGGTCCACGTCCATCGGCTTCGGCGGCTCGATCTTGTTCTTGATGCCGTCGAGGCCAGCCATGAGCAGCGCGGCGAACGTCAGGTACGGGTTGCATGCGGGATCGGGCGCCCGGAACTCAATCCGCTTCGACTTCGCAGACTTCGAGTACACCGGGATGCGACAGATCGCCGAGCGGTTGCGCTGCGAGTAGATGAGGTTGATCGGGGCCTCGTAGCCCGGGACCAGCCGCCGGTAGCTATTGGTCGTCGGCGCGGCAAACGCCAGCAACGCCGCCGCGTGTTTGATCAGCCCACCGATGTACCACCGCGCCGTATCCGAAATCAGCGCGTAGCCTTTGGGGTCGAAGAACAGATTCTTGTCGTCCTTCCACAGGCTCATGTGCACGTGCATCCCCGAGCCGTTATCGCCAAACAGCGGCTTGGGCATGAACGTCGCCGTGTAGCCGTGCTGGTAGCAGACGTTCTTGACGACGTACTTGTACTTCATCATCTGGTCGGCCATGTGCGTGAGCGTCTGGAACCGCATATCGATCTCGGTCTGCCCCGCCGTGCCCACCTC
>DASQAH010000335.1:0-6961 GCA_035635835.1 Gemmatimonadales bacterium | reverse complement strand
GAGGTGGTCACACAACAGCGGCAGGCCAAGCGGCAACATCTGCCCGCTCAGTAGTAGCGTGGCGACGAATCTGACCAGTGACAGTTTCATGCGCGCTCCCGAATATACTACGACGCCGTGTGCGGAGTCACGTCCCCTCATAGATCTGCGAATGAATGCTTCGTCAGCCCGCATGCGCGTTCCGGTAGACCACCGACGTGTTCCAGAATCCTGGCCCCAACGAGCGCTTGGCTACCGGCATCCTTACTGTGTCACTGTGATCGTGCCGGTAAAGCCCGCATACGTTGCTATCGACGGCGGGTGGATCTTGCAGTGATACGGGTAGGTACCCGGCGTGTTGAAAGTGAACTGAAAGGTCCCGCCCGCCGAACCGCCACCATAGCCACCACCGCCGCTCGGAGCGCTCAGCGCGCCGCTGTCCCACACCCCACTGCCGCTCGTCGTTGTATGCGACGCCGGCCCGCTGTTGGTCCAGGTGACTGTTGTACCGACTTTGATCGTCACCGCCGATGGTGAAAACGAGAAGTCCTGGATCGTCACACAGGTTCCGGAGCAGCCGGGGGAGGTGGAACTCTTGCAGCTCATGAGTACTGCTAAGCCTAGCCCCATCACGAGACGCTTTCGCCACATACGCCCTCCCTCCTCTGCAGGCTGGTGGGGTGCCGATCGATTTCGCTAGCGATGGCCGGGTGTACTTCTAAAGACTATATACGTTGCGATTAGAGTAACGGATCGGTCGTGGACGGTTCGGGCGAAGCGGCGCGCGCATCAGAGCGTGTGTTCACATGGGCGTTACTGGCGTTACACAAGCGTCTCGCCTACAGGGGGGGGGGTCAGAAGCCTTCCCGACGTGCTGCGGGGAGCTGACTCCTTCGCAAGAGTTAAACACCAAAGTCGATTCGTAGGCATGGTGAGACCCTACCACGTCACGTCGCGCGAGCTAAACGCCGCTACTTGGCGCGGTCCCCATCGGCCGTCCGGCGCTCGCCACTGCGACCCCACCCAGCACCAAGCCGACGCCGAGCGCCACCAGCCCTGGCCACGGGTTATGCCGAGACTCTGGGCTGCATTCGGGCTCCCCCGCCTTCACGGCAGGCGCCAGCGGGGCTGCGCCCAAGAACACCGTGCACGTGGAGTTGCTGCTGGAGTGGCCCACCACTGCCTGAACCCCATCGGCCGTCAGCGTAATCGTCGGGCCGACGACCCCTGACGCGGGAAACCAAGACAGGCCCAGACTCTTGGTGTCGGCGGCGTATCTCCCCGAATCGCTGCGGAACGCTTGCTCTGCAAGCACAAGATCACGCAGTTCGGCTTGCATGGCGGCGCGATATGCATATCCCTTTGTCCCGGAATTCATGATGAGGTACCACCCGAGCCCGAGCAGGAGAGCCGTGGGCAGCGCCAACCATCGCACGAAGGCCGCTCCCGCTTTGGCGCGGGCGTTGGGAAGCCGGCGACCGAGGAGCAGCGCGCCAACCCCTACCACAAGGGCCGCGATTGCCCCGGTACGGAGCTCGTCGGCTGCAGAAATCCGCCCCTCGAGCACAGGGCCCCACATGGCCTGGGCGAGCCCCAAGGCACCGATCAGGCCGCCCGCGATGCCCAACCTGCTGGTCCAGGCTCTCATGCGCCCTAAGATGGCGAAGGCTCCTGCCATCGGCCATAGACAATAGTATTTTGCTGGGAAACAACCTCACGTCGAACGGGAACAATGGCGTGGATGGAGCGACGATCACCGGCCTCAACATCAAGCTCGGCCAGTCCCTGGTGCAAGGCGACGTTGGGAACGGGACCAAGCGGTTCAACTACAACTCGTGCAACGTCGCCAAGGCGATGGGGAAGTGGTCCCAGCTCGTCGGATTCACGAACGCCTGGGTGGACAACTGGCCCACCTATTGAATCCGGTGCCCACCGCAGTACTCCGCAACGAGTAGACACGCCAAGGGCCCGGGCTGTAACTGCCCGGGCCTTGCTCTTGACCGACGGCCTCAGTTGACGATAACAGTCCCGGTCATCCCGGCATGAATCTTACAGTGGTACGGGTAGGTCCCGGCGGCGGGGTACGTATGCACGAAAACCTGGCCTACCGGCAAGTCAGCGTCAAACGCGCCACCGTTATCCGTCACCGTGTGCAGAACATTGCCGCTCTGCCAGCATACTGACTGCCCATGGGTGATCGTGACGCTGGCGGGTGAGAAGGTGTTGGAACTCGTCGTGTTGACATTCGCGTTCGCCCCGCTGCTGCCACACGAATTCGCCGTGGTCGTGGGGTTGCTGCTGCAGGCGGCAGCCGCCAGCAGGGTGAAACTGATTCCCAGGGCGTGAAGCACGCGCATGACCAGGCCTCGTCGATAAGGGAGAGATTGCGCCTTCGCCTACTAGTTACTTACCCCGAGCCTCCCGAGGAGTGCCAGAGGGTCGACTCGACGGATGCCCGCCTTGTTGCAAAACGAATAGCTTACCGCATGGAAAGCGACGCGGGCTTGCGCATCGCCGGCGCGGTCGTGGTGTACCGCCTCTACGACGTCGGCTACGAGATCGATCTCGAGCGCGCGCTAGACCTCTTGGCGAGCACGCCGCGCGAGCGCGCCACGTTGCGCCGCACGCTTCAGTACCGCTCGGAGGGCGCGGAGGCTTTGGAGGAGCAGGATCCTGCCGAGGCGCGAAGGTCGGCGCGCGCAGAGGTCCAGGCCATTCAGATCAAGACGCCGCCGATCACCAGCGCCCTCGGCGCCGATACCATCACCCTGTGCGATCGCCAGTACGACGTCCACGCCTCCGCCCGCATCTTCGACTTCGGCGTCGTCTCCGTGCGCCTGCACATCGAGGCTGCCCCCCATCCTGGAGTCCAGAGCTGGAGCGACTATACGGCATTCGGGAATGCGGTGGACGCGGCGCCGGGACTGCAGGCGCTGTTCGCGCGTTACATCCACCAGCTCACCACCCGCCTCGCCGCGACAATCGCCCGCCCCCACATCGCCCCGGTGACAGAAGACTACATCGTGTACCGCATCACGCGGCTCGTCGGTCCCACCGGCGAGGCCTTGCCGACCGCGGCGCTGCACGACTTCGACGTCGTGCCGCTGCTGCTCAACGAGCAACGGCCCCTCGCCGACACCGCTCGCGCCGAGCTACTGCCTTACTGGTTCTCGTACTATCCCGATGACCTGGCGATCCTGACGTGGAGCAGCGCCCTCATCGTCGACCCGACCGAGGGCGACAGCGACGTCCAGCTGATCCTCGAGTTCGCCAACGCCCAGCTACTGGAACTGCGCTACTACGACGCGCTGCTCGATGCCGAGCTGCCGCGGATGTACGACCGGATCGCCGACCGTCGCTCCCGCGCGCTATTCGGCCGGAGGTACGCGACGCTGCTCACGGGCCTGCAGACGCTGGTCGCCGACTCGACGGAGATCGTGGAGCGGGCCGAGAACGCCTTGAAGGTGACGGACGACGTCTACCTGGCGCGCGTGTACGCGGCCGCGCTCGAGCTGTTCCGGGGACGCGTGTGGCGCCGCGGCATTGACCACAAACTGGCGATCATTCGGCAGACCTACGCGATGCTCAACGCGGAGGCGATGGCGGTGCGGAACGAGGTGCTCGAGATCGCCATCATCGTCCTCATCGTGGTGGAGATCATCATCGCGGTGGTACTGGGACGGCGTTAGCGCGCCGCCCGAGCCAGGACTCGGTCGGGACGTCGGCGGGGACCGGCTGGGCGCGCAGGTACGTCACGATCTTCCAGATTGCGCTGGGGGACAGGATGCCGCCGTAGGCGGGCATGCCACGCGGGCGCCCGTAATAGATCGACTGGAACACCGCCCCGTCCGACCCACCGTAGCGCCATCGCCCATCCACTAGACTCGGCCCCACCCATCCCGTGGCTCCGCCCCCATGACAGCCGTCGCAGTTCATGGCGGCGAAAATCCGCTCCCCCTCCGCAGCCGACGATCGATCTCCCTGGAGGGGATTGGTGAGGCTGCCTGCCGGCGGGGCGACGCCTCCGGCAAAGACGTGCTGGTCGTAGCGGATCGATGGCGGCGCCCCTGACGCCCCCCCCCCTCCCGAGTCGCTCGATCGGCCGCACGCCGTGATCACGACCAGCGCGAGCCCCGCTACCGCGCGAAGACCCAGACGATGCCTCCCTGGCTGGTGTGCCGCGCGAGCTCTGGGGCGAAGTCCGCCGGTGGCCGCACGTCCGCCGGATCATCGGAGCGCACGTCCCCCGAGAGCAGGAACCAGTCGCCGCCGATGCCGGCGTACACAGCCACGTACTGTTTGCCGTCGGGGCCGGTGTAGGTGATCGGCGCCCCCACCACGCCCGAGCCCACCTTGAACTTCCACAGTACGGTGCCACTCCTCGCGTCCACGGCCTTGAACCAGCCATCCAGCGTACCATAAAACACGACGTCACCTGCGGTGGCCACGCTGCCGCTCCACACAGGATAGGGCTCCGGGACTGCCCACACTTTGCGGCCCGTCACCGCGTCCCAGGCGATGAACGACCCCAGATAGCCGCCGGGGCCCGGTTGGTAGGGAGTGTTCGCGCCGATGAACGGCGTGCCCCGGATGTGCGTGACCCGCGCGGCCTCATAATTCATGCACAGGTTGACGGTAGAGACGTAGAACAGGCCGGTGCGCGGCGAGTAGGACGCGGGCGACGCCGGGCTCTTGCCACCTTCCAGACTCGGGCAGATGTAGCGGATGTTCCCTCGCGACGCGCCCGTCAGCTTAGTGGAATCGATCACCGGGCGACCGGTCGCCCGATCCACCCGCGTCGCCCACGTGAGGCTCGTGAACGGCTCGGCCACCAGGACCTCTCCACTCGCACGGTCGATCGTGTACGCGAAGCCGTTCTTGTCGAAGTGCACGAGCACGTGGCGTCGCCGGCCTCCGATGGTGAGATCGACGAGAATCATCTCGGCGTTAGCGTCGAAGTCCCAGCTCTCGTGTGGAGTAAACTGGTAGGCCCACACCAGCGTGCCGTCCTTGGGGCGCCGGGCAAGGACGCTCGACGCCCATTTGTTGTCGCCCGGCCGCTGCTCGGGGTTGTACGGAGCCGCGTTGCCCGTGCCAAAGTACAACAGATCGAGTGCGGGATCGTAAGAGAGCCAGCCCCAAACCGGCACCCCCGCGCGCTTCCAAGCGTCGGCCGGCCAGCTCGTCAGCGCAAGGTCCGTCCTCCCCCCCCTCCCCCCCCTCGCCCCTCCCCCCTCGTAGAACGGCTTGAACGTCCCAGGCCGCGCCAGTACCTCGCTGTCCGGGCCTTCGTTGAACGCCGTCCAGACGATCCGGCCGGTCGCCAGGTCCAGGGCTTTGAGCCACCCGTGGATCCCGAACTCGCCTCCCGACGGTCCCACGAACACCCGGTCGCCGACGATGAACGGTGCCATAGGGGTCGTCTCACCTTGCGAGAGGTCGGCGATCTGCGTCTTCCAGATCTCTTTGCCGCTCGCCGCATCGATCGCGACTGTGTGTCCGTCAAGCAGGTTGTAGACGATCTTCCCGTCCGCGTAGAAGGCCCCCCGGTTGATCGCGTCGCAGCACGCTATCCCCACAGCGGCCGGGTTCACATCGGGACGGTACTTCCACTTGAGGGGGTAGCCCTCCTGGGTGAGATCGAAGGCGTACAGCACATTCGGGAAGGGGGTGACGACGTACATCGTGTTGTTCACGACGAGCGGCTGTCCCTCGTGCCCGCCGAGCACCCCCGTCGAGAAGCTCCAGACGGGGTGCAGCTGGGCGACGTTGCCTGCGGTGATGCTGGAGAGGCGGCTATAGCGGGTGGCAGCGTAGTCCTTGCCGGGCATCGTCCATTGACCGTCCGTGCGCTCCTCGTCCCGCGCCGGCTGGGCGCCGGCGACGAGGGAGGAGGCGACGACCATCGCGATCGCGACCGCCCGCATCACCCTCTACCTCGCAGCACCAGCCACGCCGCCATCGTGGCCGCCTTCTCCTCCGCGCGCCAGCCGCCGTCTTGCCCGCGGCCGAGCACCGTCACGGCGCGCTTCAGGTCGGGCGCCGCCCGTCCCAGCGCCTCGGCGGCCTGAGCGAAGAGGTCGCGCTCGCGCACGGTCAGGCACGGCAACCCCGCCCGCCGCGCCCCGTCCTCCAGCACGGTGCGGAACAGCTTCCCCTCGGAGGCATGCGCGCGGATGTGCGGACTGCCGATCCGGTCGGGGTCGATGTCACTCCCGGCGACGACCGCCACGCCCCGCAGCCGATGGCCTGCCGTCCGGTAGCGTTTAATGAGGTCGGCGAGCGAGCGGCGCGCGAAGCGCCGGATGCGCGCCACGCGACGGGCGATCTTACGGGCGTCCCGCTCCTCTCGTCCCGTACCGCCGTGAAATGGTTGACGAGACCCGGGCAGCGCCGGGTCGCTGAGCTGCACGATGCCGTGATCGAGTACCTGGGGTGACCCCGCGGGTCCACCGACGAGGACCGTCGTGGCCCAGCCGGATTTCACTCGGAAGCCGAGGCTGGCGGTCACCGCTGCTGCGCGCCAGAATCCAGGGTCATGCCCAGAGCCTAACGCTTCCAGGCTACCTTCGCGAGGCCGACCATGATTCGTGGATTGCTCCTGCTGGGGCTCTTGGGAGCCGCCGGCTGCGTGTTCGGCCGCCACCGCGTTGTGCGAGAAGGGCCGCCGCCAGCGCCGTGCGCGGGCGACACCGCGGTATACACGGCGGCCGACAGCGAGGTCACCCCGCCCCGGCCCACGCTGCCGATCACGCCGCCGCAGGATTTCGCCGCTAGTCGTGTGACGGTCGAAGGCATCGTCGAGCCGGACGGCACCGTCCGGCATGCCCGCGTCCTCGTCTCCGGCGGCGCCAAGGCGGACTCCCAGCTCCTGGCCACGCTGCGGCAGACGCAGTTCCTACCGGCCGTGCGCCGGGGCTGCACCGTGCGGTTCGCGCTGCCCGTGACGATTTCGGAGTTCTGAGCGGGCGCGCCCCCCCCC
>DASQAH010000334.1:0-3365 GCA_035635835.1 Gemmatimonadales bacterium | reverse complement strand
AATACGCCTCTTCACCGTGCTCGCTCAGGTCCAGGCCCGAGAGCTGCTCGCGGACGCCGGCCCGCGCACCAAGGGTGACCCTTACCAGCACCAGAATCACGGCCGTCCCGAGCGCCGCGAACACCACGGTGGCGACCACGGCAAGCGCCTGTACGCCGAGCTGGGCGAAGTTCCCGGCGACCCAGCCGTCACCGCCCGTGGGATTGGCGAGCCGGGTGGCGAACACTCCCGTCAGGAGAGCACCGGTGATCCCGCCCATGCCGTGGCAGGAGAAGACGTCGAGCGAATCGTCGAGGCGGCTCGCCGCCCGGACCTGCATTGCCGCGTAGCTGACGAGCGCCGCGAGCGCCCCGATGACCAGAGAAGCCGGCACAGTCACGAAGCCGGCCGCCGGGGTGATCCCCACGAGCCCGACGACCACACCCGTGGCGGCTCCGACGGCCGTCACTTTGCCAGTGCGCACGAGGTCGCAGCAAGCCCAGGTGACGAGTGCCGTCGCGGCGGCCGTGTTGGTGTTCGTGAAGGCCAGTGCGGCGACGCCGTTCGCGGCAAGCGCCGAGCCGGCGTTGAACCCGAACCAGCCAAACCACAACAACCCCGCCCCAAGCAGCACCAGCGGCACGTTGTGGGGAACGATCGGTGTGCGCTTGAAGTCGCGGCGGGGGCCGAGCATGCGCGCCGCGACGAAGGCAGACACGCCGGCGCTCACATGCACCACGGTTCCGCCGGCGAAGTCGAGCGCGCCCCGGGTCTGAAGCCACCCTCCGGCGCCCCACACCCAGTGGGCCAGCGGGTCGTAGACCAGCGTGGCCCACAGGACGATGAACGCGACGTAGGCGCGGAAGCGCATCCGCTCCACGACGGCGCCAGCGATGAGGGCGGGTGTGATGATCGCGAACATCCCCTGGAACATGGCGTGGGCCTGGAGCGGAATCGTTGCTGCATAGGCGGGATCGGGTTCTAAGCCGACGCCCCGAAACCCGAGCCAGCCGAGCCCGCCGAGCAATGGCCCGCCGTGCCCGAAGGCGAGCGAATAGCCGACGAGCACCCACTGTACTCCAACCACGCCCAAGGCGACGACGCTCATCATCATTGTGTTGAGCGCGTTCTTGGGGCGGACCAGCCCACCGTAGAAGAACGCGAGGCCGACGGTCATCAGCATGACGAGCGCGGTGGCGGTGAGGACCCAGGCGGTGTCGCCGCTGGACACGGCAACGGCTGGCGGCATCGGCGGCAGCAGGCTCATCGTTTCCCCTCTACCGTCGAGGCGTCGGGTTGGGCGCTCTGCAACGCGGCGCGCTGCACTTGGTCGGCGTTGACGGCAGTGAGAGCGGCGTTGTCGAGCTCCCCGGTGCGGATGCGGATCACGCGGTCGAGCGGCTGGACGAAGATCTTTCCGTCGCCGACCTCGCCCGTGCGAGCGGCGGAGAGGATCGCCTGGATGGTCGGCTCGACGAACGGCTCCGAGCACGCCATTTCGATCCGCACTTTCTCGTGGAATTCCATCACGACCGTGGTGCCGCGATACTGCTCGACGATCTCCTGTTCGCCCCCGTGACCGCTGACGCGGCTCAGCGAGATCCCGGTGACGCCGGCCCGAAAGAGCGCGGCCTTAACATCCGGCAGGCGCTCAGGCCGCACGATAGTAGTGATGAGTTTCATACGGGAATCCTATCCGTTCCGCGTGCGCCTGGCCAATCGGCGGTTACGGCCATAACAACGCCCCGGCGTCAGCGACGACGCCGGGGCAGCGCGCACAGTACCTCAGTGCGACCGGCGCTGGGCAAAAAGCCAAGTGATGAGGGTGGGCGATCCGTAAGCGGCGTCCCAGACATCGTGATTTGTCCCCGGTACCTCGAAGTATTGAACGGGGGCGCCGGCGGCCTTGAAGGCCGCCGCGGCCTGACGCGATTGTTCCACCGGAACGACCTGATCGATCTCCCCGTGGACGATCCAGGTCGGGACGCGCCGGAGCTGACGAGCCAGAGCGTCGTAGGGCGCGCCGCTATCGGCCGGAACGATCGGCGTGAACAGGCGCGCCGCGGCCGGGAAGGACGTCGCGAAGCCGCAGACCGGGACGAGGGCAGCAAAGCGAGATGGATAGCGATAGGCGAGGTACCACACCCCATAGCCGCCCATGGACAGACCGGTGAGGTACACGCGGTCGGAGTCGATTTGAAACTCGCGGCCGGTTTGCTCGAGCGCTGCGATGGCCATCTGGGCGGACGTCCCAGCCCACGGGGAATCCGCTGGCGCTTGGGGGAAGACGATGATCGCCGGGAAACGCCCGGGGCTCTTGCGAACGGCTGCGCCCAAGCCCACTTGGGTGGGAAGGAGACCATCATCCCCACGCTCGCCAGCGCCGTGCAAAAAAAGGATGATTGGCCAGCGCTGCGATGGACTGTAGGAGAATGGGACGAACACCTGGTAGTGGTAAGACCGGGCCGCTACCGTGACGCGGCGGTCCAAGAAACCCGTTTGGGGAGGGAGAGTCTGGGACTCCAGCGCTCGCGCGAAGAGCGCGAGGAAGACCGTCGTCCCGATCATGCGCAGAGCCATCAGTTCACCTCCAGATGCGCCTAGAATCGCGGACGCGTGCCGCCTAGCGGATCGCGCTTAAGCTGCGGCGCTCAATTCGAATGATCACGAACGTAACCCTTCCTTTGAAAGCAGGCGCAGCCAGCTTCAAGCGCTTGTTAGGCGCCACGCCCTGTGAAGAGCCTATGACCGAACCACAGGACGAGGATCAGGCCAACCCAAGCTGACGCACTCAAGAGGCCCACACGTGGGGCATCTTGGGCGAGAACGTCGTGTCCACGGGCAAGGAGTCCGACAAAGAAGAAGACTAATGCTCCGCAGATCAGCCACGCAAACCAACCGTTCACGTTGAGCTGGAGATGATTAGATGGGTCGCGCTTGATAGCGCCTGAGAGTTGGAGGGCCAATGCTGCGAAGAAGAAGATTGAGAATCCGAGGAAGGGGACGACGAGGAGGTAGGTCCAAGGTGCTGAACCCCCAATCACGGCCACGAGGACCCGAAGGAGAGCAATAGCGGCGAACGGGGTCGCGAAGGTCTTCGCGGCATGAGCCGTGTCCCGGAGGGTGAGCTGGGCGTGATCCCGCATGGTTACTGGACGAGGGGCAGCGTGGCGCCTAACGGACCGCGCATAAGCTGCGGCGCAGCGCGTGAAGGTTCACAAATAGAAGACTACCACAGAAAGCCGGCGCCGGGATCTTCCCTCAGTTTCGTTGACACCCGTTGTTAGGCAGCTCGGGACTCGTAGGCCGCCGGCGCCCGGTAGTGCAGCGCCGAATGCAGGCGCTGGTGATTGTAATACCACAGGTAGCGCCGGAGCGCGAGGCGC
>DASQAH010000333.1:0-2081 GCA_035635835.1 Gemmatimonadales bacterium | reverse complement strand
GCGTCCCGCAGCTCCCGCTCGAGGTCGAAGCCGTCCGCCCGGGAGATTCCCTGCCCCGTCAGCACCACTAGGAGCCCGTCCGAATAACGGCGTGCGCGATGATCATCGGCTTTCCCCGCCCTCTTGAGGTGCTCAGGTCGCCGGCCGCGGGCGGCGCCACCCCAGGCGACGGCGGTGTCCAACCTGGGCAGCATCCCCGAGGCAGAGACCCGGCCTGCGTCGTCGCGAAGTTCGGGCCATTTTCCCAACCTTCAGGCGCATGCCGCCGCCAACTTGTGCAGGTTGTGCGCCGTGGTGACGAGACTCCACTCACCCGCGACCTTCCTCGCGCCGCGCAGGAGGAACTGCCGGAAGCCGCGGCCGTGTTTCATGATCCCGAACACCGGCTCCACCGTCCCCTTGCGCAGGCGGTAGCGGCTCCGCCACCCGCCCCGGCGCAGCCGTTGCCGCATCGCCGCGACGAGTCCGCTCACCCCTCCGGAGCGCGCGTTGGTGGCGCTGGCCTGCCCGTGGCGTTGCCGCCCCGTCGCGATGTACGCCCGGATGTGCCGCCGCTGCGCCACCCGAAGATTGTGCTCGGAGCAGTAGCCCGCATCCGCCGAAACCTCGGCCGCTTGCCGCCCCGTGTTGGCCTTGATCTGGACTACCAGCGGTTCGAACTGCGGGGCGTCGGTCGCCTGCGGGGTCACAAACTGCGCGACGATGACGTGACTCTCGGCGTCGACCGCGGCCTGCGCGTTGTAGGCCTGCACGAAGCCGTCGGGTCCCTTCATGATCCGGCTGTCGGGATCGGTGAAGTTGCGCTGCGCCTTGTCGGGCGGGACGGGCGGCGGCGCGTTCGGCGGCGGATCGTCGTCGCGCTCGTCGGCGGCGCGCGCGGCGTCCGCTTCCAGCGCGGCCTTCGCGGCGCGAATCTTCGCCAGCCGCTGCTGCTTCTCGCGGACCCACGCCGGCAATTCATCGCCCCGCTGGTCCGCCCCGAGTGCGGTATCGTCGGCCGCATCGGCCGCGGCGGCGCGCTCCAACCACGCGGCCACCTCGGTGCCGAGCGCGGCCTCGGCCTGCTTCATACGCCTGTAGCTCATCGCCTTGTGCTTCGAGGCGTTGGCCTTGACCTTCGTCCCGTCGAGCGCCACGTGCCCCAGCTTCACCAACCCCGCCCGCGCACAGAGCGTCAGCACCTGCGTGAACAGCCCGCTCAGCGCCGCGAGGTGCCGCTTGCGGAAGTCACTGATCGTACGGAAGTCCGGCTGCGCCAGCGCGGTGACGGCCATGAAGTCGAGCCGCTGCTCACAGGCCTGCGCGATCCGGCGCGAGGCATAGACGCCTTGGCAGTAGGCGTACAGCAGCAGCGCGGTCATCATCACCGGGTGATACGGCGGCTGCCCACGCTCGTCGTCGTACACTGCGAGGATCCCCGACAAATCGAGCTCCTCGCGGATCAGCTCTCGGACGAAGTGGGCGAGGTGCCCCGGCGGCACAAACTCCTCGATCGCCGGCGGCAGCAACCACCGCTGCTCAGGGTCCCACGCGCGGAACGTCTTCGCCATCAGCCCCTCCGCCCCCACCTCACGTGCGACCTCTCTATCAGAAACTCATTCCGAGTCGGAGCCCGAGTGGACATTTCTCGGACAGACTCCTAGCTGGCGCGGCCTCTTCCGCTTCCCGGCGGGCTTGGTGATCACACCTCTCCGTGGCTTACGGTCCGCGGGTGGCTTTAGCACCGAGCGACGAGCCCTTTTCTTCTCCGCCTCTCCCGCCGAGCGTCCAAAATGGCCCTCCCAATCAGCCCGCCGATAAGTGCACCGCCCGTGCTCGCAATCACGTACCCAAAGGAATGCCGACCCATCCACCAGAGGACGACGCTGGTCAGACCGAACCCACTGACGCCAGCAACCACCCCCCACGCTCCGCGCCTCCTCTCGCGTTCGCGTTGCGTTTCAATGCGTGTCGTGACCATGGGGTCCTCAGCATCCTGCTACAACCGCACCGAAAATGTCGGGGTTCGTCCGCTTGTTGCGCGGAGCGAGAATTCGCCGAGGTAGAACGGCACGTACTCCATGGAGACCTTGTGGAAGCAT
>DASQAH010000332.1:0-9595 GCA_035635835.1 Gemmatimonadales bacterium | reverse complement strand
GCCGATGGACAAGGTCTACGTGAACGTGGATCGGTTCGGCAACACTTCGGCGGCGTCGATCGCGATCGCGCTCGACGAGGCGGTGAAGACTGGCCGGCTGACGCCGGGGATGACGGTGATGTTCTGCGCCTTCGGCGCGGGCTTTACGTGGGCGAGCATGGTCGTGCGGTGGTAGCTGCAGGGCCTGTAGTGTGGCTCTGCCCCGGGCAGGGCGCGCAAAAAGTCGGCATGGGCAAGGATCTCGCGGAGCGGTTTCCCGCGGCGCGTGACACGTTGCAGGCGGTCGACGAGGCGCTCGGTGTGGCCCTGAGCCGGCTGATGTTCACTGGGCCGGAGGAGGAACTCATCGCCACGCACAACGCCCAGCCCGCGATCCTCGCGCACAGCGCTGCGGTGTTCGCGGTGGTCCGCGACACGGTGCGCCGCGCCCCGCCCGTCGCGGCGGCCGGCCACTCGCTCGGCGAGTACTCGGCCTATGTGACGGCCGGGGCTCTGGCCGCCACCGACGCGGCCCGTCTGGTGCGCCGCCGCGGCGAGCTGATGCATCAGGCCGGTATGGCGCGCCCGGGCACGATGGCCGCGGTCTTGGGGCTGGCGACGGCGGACGTGGAAGCGGCGTGCCGCGAGGCGAGCGCGGCCGGCGGCGTGGCTGTGGCAGCGAACCTGAACGCGCCCGACCAGACGGTGATTTCGGGCGACCCGGCGACCGTCGCGCGGGCCGGGGAAGGGTGCAAGGCACGGGGCGCCAAGCGGGTACTGCCACTGAAGGTGAGCGGCGCGTTCCACTCCCCGCTGATGGCGCCGGCTGCGGCGCCGTTACGGGCGGCGCTCGAGGCAGCGCCCTGGCGCGAGCCGGCGTTTCCCGTCGTCGCCAATGCGACGGCCGAGCCGGTGCGGGAGGCGGCGGCGGCGCGACGGTTGCTGGCCGAGCAGCTCACCGCCCCGGTGCGGTGGGTCGCGTGCATGGAGCGCGTCGCGGAACTCGCGGGGTCGGGCGCGCGGTTTATCGAGATCGGGCCCGGGACGGTGCTCGGCGGCCTGTTGAAGCGCACCGTGGCGGGTGCGAATGTGGTGAGCCTGGGCAGTGCGGAGGATGTAGAACGGTTCCTGGAGGCAGCGTGAATTGGGGCGGGGCATGAAACTCGATCTGATGGGCAAGATCGCCCTCGTGACCGGCGGGAGCCGGGGCATCGGCCATGCCATCTGCCGCGCTCTGGCCGATGCGGGCGCGCACGTGGCGTTGTGCGCCCGGGACGGCGTCAAGGCGGAACAAGTGGCCGGGGCGCTCGGCCGCACCGCCCGCGGCTACAGCTGCGACGTCAGCGTGGCCTCCCAGGTCGAGGCGATGGTCGATGCGGTGGAGAAGGATTTCGGTCGCATCGACATTCTGGTGAACAACGCCGGCTTCACACGCGACAACTTGGTGTTCCGCATCAAGGAGACCGACTGGGATACCGTCGTCGACACGAACTTGAAGGGCGCCTTTCTGATGACCAAGTACGCTGCCCGCGGCATGATCAAGCGGCGCTGGGGTCGGGTCGTCAACATCTCGAGCGTGGTGGGCATCAACGGCAACAAGGGGCAATCCAATTACGCGGCGTCCAAGGCCGGGCTGGTCGGCTTCACCAAGGCGGTAGCCAAGGATCTGGCCTCGCGCAATGTGCTGGTCAACGCCGTCGCCCCCGGCTATATCGATACGGAACTGACGAGCGGGATCACCGCCGAGGCCAAACAGTACCTCCTCGACAACATCCCGCTGGGACGGCTGGGCGAGACCACGGATATCGCTAGCGCCGTCCTCTTTCTCGCCTCCGACTTGGCCAGCTACATTACGGGACAGGTGTTGGTCGTCGACGGCGGGATGGTGATGTGACCACGAACCCCCCCTACCTGCGCTGAGGCTCATCATGGCAATGGACATGAAGCAGCTCGAAGAGAAGGTCAAGGACATCATCGTCGAAGAGCTGGGGGTGGAGCGCGACAAACTCACGCCCGATGCGAGCTTCATGGAGGACCTCGGCGCCGACAGCCTCGACACCGTCGAGCTCGTCATGGCCTTCGAGAAGGAATTCGACATCGACATCCCCGACGAAGAGGCCGAAAAGCTCCGCACGGTCGGCGCGGCGATGCAGTACCTGCACGACAAGATGGGGAAGTAAGACACGTGAAGCGCCGCGTAGCAGTCACGGGCCTCGGGTTCGTGACACCGTTGGGCAATACGGTGGCGGCGACCTGGGAAGCCATGGTGGCAGGCCGCTCGGGGGCAGGGCCGATCACGCGGTTCGACCCCGGGCAGCTGGCAGTCAAGTTCGCCTGCGAGGTGAAGGGCTTCGACCCCGCCCTCTACCTGGACAAGAAGGAGGCCCGCCGCTTCGACCTGTTCACCCAGTTCGCGATGGCCGCGGCCGTCCAGGCGGTGGCGGACGCCTGCCTGGAACGCACCTGGAGCCAGGTCGACCTGCAACGGGTCGGGGTCATCATCGGTAGCGGCACGGGCGGCATCGCCACGTTCGAGGAGCAGTGCCGGATCTACCTCGAGAAGGGCCCGAGTCGCGTGTCTCCCTTCTTCGTACCGATGTTCATGGCGAACGTTGCCTCGGCGGTCGTCTCGATGCGGTACGGGGCGAAGGGGCCGAACTATTGCACCGTGTCGGCGTGCGCCACGTCGGGACATGCCCTGGGAGACGCGTTTCGCCTCATCCAGCACAGCGAAGCGGACGTCATGATCGCCGGCGGCTCCGAGGCAGCGATCACGCCGCTCGCGCTCGCGAGCTTCGCCAACATGAAGGCCCTCTCCGAGCGCAACGACGACCCCGCCACCGCGAGCCGGCCGTTCGACAAGGACCGCGATGGCTTCGTCATGGGAGACGGGGCCGCGGTGGTGATCCTCGAGGAATGGGAGCGCGCCAAGAAGCGCGGCGCCAGGATTGTCGCCGAGATGGTCGGGTATGGCATGACCGCTGACGCCTACCACATCACCGCGCCGTCCCCCGACGGCGAAGGGGCGCACCGGGCGATGCGGCTCGCGATGGAAGACGGCGGCATCCGGCCCGAGCAGGTGGGCTACATCAATGCCCACGGCACGTCCACGCCGCACGGCGACGCCGCCGAGACGGCGGCAGTCAAGACCGTGTTCGGCGCCCATGCACGCAAGCTGATCTTCGGGTCCACCAAGTCAATGACGGGGCATCTGCTGGGCGCCGCGGGAGCCCTCGAGTTCGGAGTGTGCGCCCTGGCGCTGCGCGAGGGCATCATCCCGCCGACCATCAACCAGTTCACACCGGATCCGGCGTGCGACCTCGACTCCGCGCCGAATCACGCGGTGCGCCGCCCCATCGAGTTCGCGCTGTCCAACTCGTTCGGCTTCGGCGGTCACAACGTGACGCTCGCGCTGCGGCGGGTGCCGTGACCGTAGGACAGTCCGACACTCGGACGGTCGGACAGACCGACACCAGCCTGGCTCCGATCGCCGCCAAGGTCGAGCGCGGCGAGCGGCTGACCCGCGAGGATGGCCTCGCCCTGTTCGCGTCCTCCGACCTGCTGACGCTCGGCCACCTCGCCGACCTCGCCAACCAGCGCCGCAATGGCGACCGCGTCTACTTCGCCGCGAACCAGCACATCAACCCGACCAACGTCTGCGTGCTGCGCAGCACGTGCGTGTTCTGCTCGTTCGCGCGTATGCCGCGCGAGGACGGCGCCTACACCCGCACCTTGGACGAGGTATTCGCCGAGGCGGACGCCGCCCGGGACAACCCGACCCGCGAGTTCCACATCGTAGGCGGGCTGCACCCCAAGCTGCGGCTCGCCTACTACCTCGACCTGTTCCGCGGCCTGCGCGAGCGGCACCCCGGGGTGCAGATCAAGGCCCTCACCGCCGTCGAGGTGGCGCACCTGGCCCGCATCGAGCGGCTGAGCGTGCGCGAGGTACTCCAGGCCATGCGGGACGCGGGGGTGACGAGCCTCCCGGGGGGTGGGGCGGAGGTGTTCAGCCCGGCCGCGCGCGCGACGATCGCGGACAAGAAGCTCACCGGCGAGGAGTGGCTCGCCGTGCACCGCGAAGCCCACCGCCTCGGCATCCCCTCCAACTGCACCATGCTCTATGGGCACGTGGAGACAATGGCGGACCGCGTGGACCACCTGTTGGCGCTGCGCAACTTGCAGGATGAGACGGCCGGCTTCCTCACCTACATCCCGCTCGCGTTCCACCCTGATCACAACGAGCTGGGCGAGGCGCTGGGACGCACCGGCACGGCAACGTCGGGCTTCGACGACCTCAAGAACATCGCCGTAGGCCGGTTGCTGCTGGACAACATCCCGCATGTGAAGACTCATTGGCCCATGGTGACCCCGTTCATCTCGCAGATCGGGCTCACCTTCGGCTGCGACGACCTCGAGGGGACGGTGGTGTTCGAGCGGGTGTACCACGAGGCTGGTGCCGGCACGCCGATGTGGCTCTCCTACGACCAGATCATCACGCTGATCCGCGGGGCGGGAAAAGTGCCGGTGGAGCGCGACGCGCTCTACCAGGTTGTCCGCACCTTCGAGGACTGGGTGCCCGGGCAAAGCGTCGCCAGGCCGGCAGGGCCGCAAGGACCGACGTTCGAGATCAAGCACCGAGATCACTCGAGCGCGCGGCGGGGAGGGGGGGGGCGCAGATTGCCGGTGCTCAACGCCGTGGACGGGGCCGAATGAGACTGGGGCGCATCGGCTACATCAACTGCTATCCGGTCTACGGCGCGATCGACCGGGGCATCGTGCCGCTGCCCGCAGACCTCGTCACCGGCACGCCGGCCGAGCTGAACGATCTGCTCGTCGCGGGGGAGCTCGACGTCAGCGTGATCAGCGCCGTGGAGTACGCACGGCACGCCCGGGACCTCGTGCTGCTCCCCGAACTGGCGATCTCCTGCGACGGGCCGGTGCGGAGCGTCAGCCTGATGAGCCGTCGGCCGATCGGACAACTGGACGGTCGGACCGTGCTGCTTACCGCGTCCTCGCGCACGTCCGTGGCGCTGCTCGAGCTGCTCTGCCGCCAGGTGTGGAAGATCCGGCCACGGTTCGTGGAGGCGCGGGCCGAAGCCAGCGATCTTGATCACCTCGCCGAACTGCCGCACGAGGCAATCCTCGTCATCGGGGACCCGGCCCTCCTGTTGGCTGCTCGGGGGACTTACCCTCACCGTTACGACCTCGGCGCCGAGTGGAAGCGTTGGACCGGCTTGCCCTTCGTGTTCGCCGTGTGGGCCGCGCGCCGTTCCGCCGACCCCGGGGCGGTGCGCCGGGCTCACCAGGCCCTCCTCGCCTCCCGCGCCTGGGGGCTCGCCCATCTGGACGACCTCGCGCTGGCCGCGGCGCAGGCGACCGGCGTCGCCGCCCCGGAGTGCCATGACTACCTGGCCGGGCTCGATTACGGGCTGACCGACCGGCACCTCGCCGGACTGACCGAATTCTTCCGCCGCCTAGCCGCCGAGGGCATCGTGCCCGACGGCTCGCTCCAGTTCCTCCACGTGGCTTGAGCCATGCCCACTCCCGATCGGATCGATCGCGCAGCCCCGGAGTTCCGCGAGGCGCTCCAGGTGTACGAGCGGGCCTCGTTGCTCGAGCTGGGCCGGCTCGCTGACGCGACGCGCTGGCGGCTGCATCCCGAGAACGTCGTCACCTACATCATCGACCGGAACATCAACTACACCAACGTCTGCGTCGCCGACTGCAAGTTCTGCGCGTTCTACCGGCGGCCCAAGCACCCGGAAGGCTATCTCCTCTCCTATGAGCAGATCGGCCGCAAGATCGACGAGCTGAAAGCGATCGGCGGCGTGCAGATCCTGATGCAGGGCGGGCACAATCCGTATGTACCGTTCGAGTGGTACCTCGACCTGTTGCGCTACATTAAGCGCTACCATCCGATCCACATCCACGGCTTCTCGCCCTCTGAGGTGGACTTCTTCGCCGGGCGGTTCGGGATGAGCATCGAAGAGGTCATCACAGAGCTCGTCGCCGCTGGGCTCGACTCGATCCCGGGCGGCGGGGGGGAGATCCTGGTGCAGGACATCCGCGACCAGGTTGCGAGGAAAAAGGCGGGCGCCGACCGCTGGCTCGAAGTGATGGAAATCGCGCACCGCCTGGGACTCAAGACCTCGGTGACGATGATGTACGGCCTGGGCGAATCGCTCGCCGACCGCATCGAGCACCTCTTCCGCGTCAAGGCGGTGCAGCAGCGCAGCCGGGGGTTCACAGCGTTCATTTGCTGGCCGCTGCAGCCGGAGCACTCCGAGCTGTCGCACATCCCCAAGACCGACGCGGTGACGTATCTGCGGACGCAGGCGATCGCCCGCATCGTGCTCGAGAACGTCCCCAACATCCAGGCGTCCTGGGTGACGATGGGAATGAAGGTGGGGCAGGTAGCGCTGAGGTTCGGTGCCAACGATTTCGGCTCGTTGATGATGGAGGAGAACGTGGTGTCCGCCGCCGGCACGACGCACCGGACGACTCTGGGCGAGATGCAGCGGCTGATTGCAGATGCGGGTTACCTGGCCAAACAGCGACGGCAGGATTATACGATCCTGGAGGATGCCGCGTGACGATGCAGGGGAATGGGCATGGCTGATGTCCTGATCCTGGTTGGATCCGAAAGCGACAAGCCCCGCATCGAGCCCGCGTTCGAGGTGCTCTCGAAGGCGGGCGTCTCGTATGAGTTCCAGGTCTCGTCGGCACACCGGCAGCCGGATCAGACGGCAAAGCTGGTGTCAGGTGCTAGGGGTCAGGGATTCAAGGTGATCATCGCAGGAGCCGGACTGTCGGCCGCCTTGCCGGGCTTTACCGCGTCGCTCACCGACCTCCCGGTGATCGGGGTGCCGTTCGCCGTGGGGCCACTCAACGGGCTCGATGCGCTGCTCGCCACGGTACAGGTGCCGCCCGGCGTCCCGGTCGCCACGGTAGGGATCGACAACGCCAAGAACGCGGCCCACCTTGCCATCCGGATCCTGAAGGCCTGAGATGCGTGTCGGCATCGGGTACGACTCGCACCGATTTGCCGGCAAGAAGGGACGCCAGCTCATCCTGGGCGGGGTGCTAATCCCGAACCCCAAGGGGCTGGAGGGTCACTCCGACGCGGACGCCGTGGCCCACGCCCTCACCGACGCCATCCTCGGCGCCGCGGGGCTGGGCGACATCGGCCGGCTGTTCCCCGCCAGCGACCCGCGCTGGAAAAACGCCGATTCGATCGGGCTGCTCAACCAGGCCTACCTCAAGACCCTGGAGGCGGGCCACGAATTCGTCCAGGCGGACATCACCGTGATCTGCGAGCAGCCTAAGCTTGCGCCGCACATTGAGGCGATGCAGGAACGGCTCGCCGGCGCGCTGCTCGTGCCGCCCTCCACTGTCTCGGTGAAAGCCAAGACCAACGAGGGGATGGGGTGGATCGGACGCGGGGAGGGCGTTGCGGTGATCGCCGTGGCGCTATTGCAGCCGTGACCGGTCGAGAGGGCTCAAGCGATAAGGGGTGTGGGGAAAGGGGAATGCAATAGCATGCAGCAAGCAACGCTGGCGGGTGGCTGCTTCTGGTGTCTCGAAGCGGCGTTTCAGCAGCTCAAGGGCGTGACCAAGGTGACCTCCGGCTATGCCGGCGGCACGGTGCCGAACCCAACCTACGAAGCAGTGTGCACCGGGCGCACCGGGCACGCCGAGGTCGTGCAGATCGAGTTCGACCAGGCGGTGGTGAGCTACCGGGAGCTGCTCGAGGTGTTCTTCCTGATCCACGATCCGACCACCCTGAATCGCCAAGGGGGCGACGTGGGCACGCAGTACCGCTCGGCCATATTCTATCATTCGCCGCAGCAGCAGCAGGAGGCCGAAGCGGTGATCGCCGAGCTCGCAGCGGGGAAGGTGTGGGACGATCCGATCGTGACGGAGGTCGTGTCGCTGGAGGCGTTCTATCCGGCCGAGGAGTACCATCGGGACTATTTCCGCCGCAATCCTGGGCAGGCCTATTGTCGGACGGTGATCGCGCCTAAAGTGGCGAAGCTCCGCAAGCAGTACTTCGAGAGGCTCAAGGCGTGACAGGGGGCGGGGGGCCACAAAACGATTCATCGGGCGTGCGTTTCCCGCCGCCGCTGCTCTATGCTCTGCCGTGGCTAGTGGGGTGGCTGCTGGGGCGCGCGGTGCCGGTGCACTGGCTCCCCTCGCTCACGGCGGTTCGTCTGGTAGGCTGGCCGCTGGTGGCCACGGCGGTGCTGCTGTCGGGCACCGCGGTCGGTCTCTTCCGCGCGTTGGGGAACACCCCGAACCCGGGCAAGCCGGTCGTCGCCCTGGCCGTCGAGGGCCCCTATCGCTGGACGCGCAACCCGATGTATCTGGGCCTCGCGGCGCTGTACGTCGGCCTGGCGGCGCTGTTCAACACGGTATGGCCGCTCGTCTTCCTCCCGTTCGCCATCGTCCTGATTCAGCGGCTGGTGATTGCGAAGGAAGAGCGGTATCTGGAGGCGAAGTTCGGCCAGCGCTACCGGGACTACAAAACGCGGGTGCGCCGCTGGATCTAGTGCCGTTTCGGCTCGAGTTGTTTCGTGACTACCTCGCGCTCGAGGCGGGCAACAGCCGGCACACTGTGGAGAACTACCTCCGCGACCTCGAGCGGCTCACCGCGTGGGCGCAGGGGGCCGGTGCGCACGGTCCGGACGAGGTCACCGCCGCCCAGCTGCGCGAGTTCATCTATCACTTGAAGGACGTAGGCCTCGCCCCGGCGACGATCCGTCGCCAGATCTCCGCGATTCGCACCTACTACCGGTTCCTGGTCGGCGAAGGTCATGCAGCGCGCGACCCGAGCGAGCGGCTCGAGTCTCCCAAGGGCTGGCGGGTGCTCCCCAGCGTGCTCAGTGTTGTCGAGGTGGAGAAACTGATAGCAGCGCCGGACACCGACACGCCGTTGGGCATCCGGGATCACGCCCTGCTCGAGTTCGCGTACGCCACGGGCGGGCGCGTCTCCGAGCTGGTGGGGTTGAAGCAGCAGGATGTGTTGTTCGAGGACGGGATCGCGCGATTGTTCGGCAAGGGAGCCAAGGAACGCCTCGTGCCGGTGGGGCGGAGGGCGCTCGGAGCGGTGGCGCTGTACGCCCGCGAGATCCGCCCCACACTCGACAAGGGACAGGGGCGCGGCGTGTTGTTTCTCAATGCCCGGGGCCGGCCATTGTCGCGTGTCGGGGCGTGGGGGGTGATCAAGCAGGCGGCGCGGCGCGCCGGGATCGCCAAGCGGGTGACACCGCATACTCTGCGGCACACGTTCGCGACCCATCTGCTCGAAGGGGGAGCGGATCTGCGGGCGGTGCAAGAGATGCTTGGGCACGCGGATCTAACGACGACCCAGCTGTACACACATGTTGATCGAGACTATCTGCGGACGGTTCACAAGCAATTCCATCCCAGAGGCTAAGAAGCGGAAGCAGGGGAAGATCGAAGCGCCGTACCGGCAGAAGGACAGAACGTGGCCCGCTTCGCTGCTCAGTGCGGGCCTTAGGCAGGAGTCCATCTTCCAACGTTGGAGGCTCGAGGTTCTGGGATGACTCGTAAGACGCCCGGCCGCCCGCAAGGCTCCCGAGTTGACCCTCGCTTT
>DASQAH010000331.1:0-2926 GCA_035635835.1 Gemmatimonadales bacterium | reverse complement strand
CCCCCCGGCCCCCCCCCTCCCCCCCCCCCCGACTCCCACCCCGCCCCACCCTCTTCGGCCGAACCGCTGGCGCAACGGGCTCCTCCTCCGGAGATCCCGGCCAGCCCGCGCCGTATCCTTTTGGTCGATGATGATCCCGCGGTGAGACGAGTCGTGCGGGCGTTGTTCGGCCGCGAGGGGCACACGGTCGAGGTAGCCCGCAACACCCAGCAGGCCCTGGAGCTGGCGGCGACCAATACCTACGATCTGATCATCGCCGACGGGCGCGCCACGGCCAGGGGCCGAGCGAGCAGTGGAGGGGGGGGAGGAAGAAAGCTGTTCGTGGAGGAGCTGGTGGCTCGGAAAGCGGGCCTGAGGGACCGGATCCTCGTCGCCACTGGGGACGTGCAGCCCGCAACGGAAGAAGCGTTGGGACGGCTCGGCTTGCGCTACGTGCGCAAGCCCTTCAACCTCCGCGACCTTCGCGACGAGGCGGCGCGGGTCTGGGCCGCGACCACGCTGTCGTAGGCCTCCGCCGGCCAGCCATAGACCGACAGGTTCACGGCGCCGCCCGGCGCGAACTTCACGCCTTCCCGCAACAGCAGCGCGCGCTGGAGTACCGCGCTGTGGTCGTGCGCCGAGAGCGAGATGCGTCCAGCGACGTTGATGACGCGCCACCACGGGACGTCGTTGTCCTGCGGGAGGGCCGACAGTGCCCAGCCTACTGTCCGCGCGGCGCCCGGCCGGCCTGCCAGTCGCGCCACGATGCCGTAGGTCGCTACTCGTCCCCTGGGGATGTGCTTCACGACGCGGTAGATGCGATGATAGAACGGGTTCACGGCGCTCCCCGCTGTTGCTCGGTGACGATCAACCGTCGAGCTAGGATACCCGCAGAACGTCTTCCAGCAAGCCTGCGTCCCCACCCCCTACTATTGACAAAACGTCATCGAGTGCTCTCCGCTCCCGGGGCCAGGCGAACCGTGTGGCGGCCTCGCGCGCGGGCAACCACTCCGCCCGGTCGTGCTCACGGGACAGTTGCGGGTCCGCAGCGCCGTGTACGAACGCGGCGAACACCGGGATCAGGGCAAGCACATCGGTTGAGTGCTGGTAGAACGCTTCAGTGCGGCTGAGGTTGTAGAGTCGCTCTGGCACAAAACCGGTCTCCTCACGCAGCTCCCGCAGCGATGCATCGACCGGCGTCTCGCCGGGCTCGATCGTTCCATGCACGGTCTCCCACGATCCTGGGGAGCGCCCGCTGCCGGCCGCGCGCCGCAGCAGCAGGACCTCGAGCCCGCGCCCGGTGCGCCGTAGCGCGAACGTGTCGACGAACGCCACACGAGTCTCCGTCACAGACGCTCGACGCGACGATCAGTGTGAGCGGCGGCGGCCGAGCACAGCCTCGAGCCGGGCCGAGAGCGCCCGCGCGCGGAACGGCTTCGACAGGAAATCGTCGGCACCCAGCTCGAAGACACGGACCTCGTTGTCCTCGTCGCCCTTGGCGGTGAGGACGATCACGGGGATCATCGCTGTGGCCGGCCGGGACCGCAGGTGTGACAGCACTCCATACCCGTCGAGGCCAGGGAGGTTGAGGTCGAGCACGATGATGTCCGGCCCCACGCGGTCGACCTGATCGAGCGCCTGCACGCCGTCCCGCGCCTCGGTCACGAGGTAGCCGTCGCGCTCGAGGAGCTCTTTCATGACCTTGCGGAGACTATCCTCGTCGTCCACCAACAGGACTTTGCGTGCGGGCTCGCCGTGCGCGCCGCTAGTGCGCGGGGACGCCGGCTCTTCCAGCAGCTCGAAGTGCGCCCCGAGGGGCTCCGGAGAATGGGGGGATGGGGGGGGGGCGTGGGGCACCGCATGGCTGGGGCCCGACACCCGAGCGTGGCCCGGGGCCCGGCCGGGGTGCGGCGCCGGCACCGCCTCCACCACGCCCTCTTCCTCCCCCGGGATGTCCACCACCCGCAGCAGCTCGTCGATCGTCGACTCACCCCGCATCACGTGGGACAGCCCGCTTTCCCACAGGAATTTCATCCCAGCGCGGCGCCCTGCCGCAGCGATCTTGTCCGCCGTCTCTCCGGCTGCGATACGCCGTTCGAGCTCGGCGCTCATGGTCAGGACTTCGAGGATCGAAAAGCGGCCGCGATAGCCGGTCATGGCGCAGTCCGGGCACCCCGCTGCGCGATACAGCGGCGTGCCCGTCGGGAGCCATTTCTTGAGGCGCTCGGGCGGGGCCTCCATCCAAACTTCCTTGCAGGTGGGGCACAGCTTGCGCATCAGGCGCTGCGCCACCACGCCTCGCAGCGCGGCCGCGATCTTGTAGGCTTCGACGCCGATGTCCACCAAGCGGGTCACCGCGTTGGCGGCGTCGTTGGTATGGAGCGTCGAGAGCACGAGGTGCCCCGTGAGTGATGCCTGGACGGCGATCTGCGCCGTCTCGCGGTCGCGGATCTCGCCCACCAGCACGACGTTGGGGTCCTGCCGCAGGATCGACCGCAGGGCCGCGGCAAACGTGAGACCAGCTTTCTCCTGGACCTGCACCTGCACGATCCCCGCAATCCGATACTCGACGGGATCCTCCACCGTGACGATGTTGACCCCTTCGCCCTTGATCAGATTGATCATCGAATAGAGCGTGGTGGACTTGCCCGACCCCGTGGGACCCGTGACCAGGATGATCCCCTCATGATTTTCCAGCAGGCGCTGGATCGCCTCGCTCTCGCCGGGGTTCAGGCCCAGGCCGTCGAGGGACTTGACCGTGGCGCGCGAGTCGAGGATGCGGATGACGACCTTCTCGCCCAGAGCTGCCGGCAGGGTCGAGACGCGCAGGTCGATCGGCTGGCCATTCACCGACACGCGGGCACGCCCGTCCTGCGGCCGCAGCCGGTCGGCGATGTCGAGCGACGACATGATCTTGATCCGGGAGATCAGCGGCACGCCGGCGGCG
>DASQAH010000330.1:0-8558 GCA_035635835.1 Gemmatimonadales bacterium | reverse complement strand
GACCGATTCCCGGCGGTATCATTGATACTGATGGGAATCATGCGTCAGAGGCGCAGAGCCGAAACCCGAACGCTGCTCCTCGAGGCTGGTCTGAAGCTTTTTGCCGAGCGCGGCGTCGAGGCGGCCACCCTAGATGACGTCGCCACAGCTGCCGGCTTCACCAAAGGGGCGATCTACCGTCAGTTCCCATCCAAGGGTGGCTTCCTGCTCGCGCTGTTCGAGCAGTACGCCGCAGTGGCCCGCGCCGGCTCCGGAGCACGGCGGGCCTCCTGGTTCATTCCTCTCACGATCCAGTTTGCGGCTCAGGCGATGCGGGATCCGTTACTACGTCGGCGCTTCGCGCTCGTGTTGACCGAGGCGCCTGAGAGCGCGACCCCGGAAGGCGGGCTTCTGAAGGCACTCGCGCGTGTGCTCCCGGGTCCGGTTACCCCAGCAGCGTAGCCGTTTGTGACACGTATCCCTCGCCGCCCCCCCCCCCGGCTAGTCGACGTGAGCCATACCGTCGAGCACGGCATGGTGACCTACCCTGGCCTCCCCGCTCCGGTGATCGAGGACTGGTTGAGCCGGGAGGCATCGCGGGCGCGCTACGCCCCGGGCACCACCTTCCAGATAGGCCGGATCGAGTTGCTGGCGAACACCGGGACGTACATCGACGCTCCCTTCCACCGGTATGCCGACGGTAAGGACCTTGCGGATGTGCCGCTGTCGAGCGTCGCGGACCTGCCC
This sequence comes from Gemmatimonadales bacterium, assembly GCA_035635835.1. Taxonomy (GTDB): domain Bacteria; phylum Gemmatimonadota; class Gemmatimonadetes; order Gemmatimonadales; family GWC2-71-9; genus 13-1-40CM-70-15. The sequence continues at coordinate 7,832 of DASQAH010000330.1, read as the reverse complement.
GGTCTCGTGGTCCGCGCCAGCGATCGGGACGGCCGCGCGCTCGACGTGCCGCTGTTCCGAAGAGCCGACCTCCAGGGTCGGGCGGTGCTAGTGCACACGGGTTGGGACGCGCACTGGCGCACCGAGCGTTACGGGCAGGGGCATCCCTTCCTGACGGGTGCGGCGGCCCAGCACCTGGTCGCGGCGGGCGTGGGGCTGGTTGGCATCGACTCCCTCAACATCGATGATGGCGGCGACGCGGCCCGCCCAGTACACACCATCCTGCTCGGGGCGGGGATACCGGTCGTCGAGCACCTCTGCAACCTCGGCGACCTCCCCGATGACGGGTTCCTCTTCTACGCCGTCCCAGTGAAAGTCCGGGGGATGGGCAGCTTCCCGGTCCGGGCGTTCGCGATCGTCTGAGCAGCCTGGTCGCTGGGCGCCGTCAGTCCGCCGGGACTCCTTCCCCGTATTGCCGCTCGATCTCTCGCGTGATGTGCATCGAGCAGAATTTCGGCCCGCACATCGCGCAGAACTCCGCGCTCTTGAAATACTCGGCGGGTAGGCTCTCGTCGTGCAGCTCGCGCGCCCGGTCGGGATCGAGGGCCAGGGCGAACTGTTCGTTCCAGTCGAAGGCGTAGCGCGCGCGGGACAGCGCGTCGTCGCGGTCACGGGACGAGGGGCGCCGCCGCGCGATGTCGGCTGCGTGCGCGGCGATCTTGTAGGCGATCACACCCTCGCGCACCTCCTCGGCGTTCGGCAGCCCGAGGTGCTCTTTGCGCGTCACGTAGCACAGCATGTCCGCGCCATACCAACCGATCATCGCGGCGCCGATCGCCGACGTGATGTGGTCGTAGCCGGGCGCGACGTCGGTGACGAGCGGCCCGAGCGTGTAGAACGGGGCGTCGTGGCAGATCTCCTTCTGTAGCCGGACGTTCACCTCGATCTGATGCATCGGGATGTGACCGGGCCCTTCGATCATTACCTGCACGTCCTTGGCCCAGGCCCGCTCGGTGAGCTCGCCGAGCACCTGCAGCTCGGCCAGTTGGGCCTTGTCGGTGGCGTCGGCGAGCGAGCCGGGACGCAACCCGTCTCCCAACGACAGCGTCACATCGTAGGTGCGGGCGATCTCGAGGATCCGGTCGTAGTGGACGTAGAGCGGATTCTGCTCGCGATGGGCCGACATCCAGTAGGCGAGCAGCGAGCCGCCCCGCGAGACGATCCCCGTGACCCGTCCCAGCGCCAGCGGCACGTGCTCCCGCAGGATGCCGCAGTGCACGGTCACGTAGTCCACGCCTTGCTTGGCCTGATGCTCGATCATGTCGAGCAGATCATCGGCGGTCAGCTCCTCGACCTTCGTCAGCTGTTGCACCGCTTGGTAGATCGGCACCGTGCCGATCGGCACGGGGGAGAGGTCGATGATGGCCTGGCGGATGGCGTCGATGTTGCCACCGGTCGAAAGGTCCATCACGGTGTCGGCGCCGTGGTGCACGGCGTGGTGCAGCTTCGCAAGCTCTCCCTCGATGTCGCTCGTGACGGCCGAGTTACCGATGTTGGCGTTGATCTTGACCTTGGCCACCCGGCCGATGGCCATCGGGTCGAGCCGCTTGGCAAGGTGGCCAACGTTGGCGGGGATGACGAGGCGGCCGGCAGCGACTTCGTCGCGGATGACTTGGGGAGGCAGGCCTTCGCGCTCGGCTACCCGGCGCATCGCGTTGGTGATGTGGCCCGAGCGGGCGAACTGCATCTGGGTGACGAGTCTCATACAAACTCCCTTCGCCGGAATTACCCGGAGCAGGTTCAAAGGGTGTGATCTCAGCCCGCCAACAGCACCTGGCGGGCACCCCTGTTGCAGCTCAATCTAGATACCGAGTGGCCGAGCCGCCAAGGCTCGCGAACGGAGCGTCAGAGCATCTCGCGCGGCTCCGGCAGCCCGTAGCGCTCCGATGCGCGGTGCCGCTTCTCCCACTCCTTCCGCAAGGCGAACGGATCCAGGCCCGAGGCGCGATCCACCGCTAGGATGCCGTCCAGGTGGTCGATCTCGTGTTGCAGCAGCTCGGCCATCCCCTCCTTCAGCTCCATGGTGTTGGTCTTGCCATGCAAGTCCAGGTAGGTCAGGCTGACCTGATAGGCGCGCGTCACCCGAACCAACAGGTTCGGGAAGCAAAAGCAGTCGTCCCATACCTGGAAATCGTCCCGCCCGACGTCGGTGATCTCGGGGTTCACCATCGCCCAGCGCTGCTTGTCCACCTCGATAAACACGATGCGCACCGGAGCGCCGATCTGCGGCGCGGCGATCGCGCGCCCCATGCGGTATTTGCGCTTGGCCGCACGAAGGGTGTCCCGCAGGTCGTCCGCCACCAGGCGTGCGGCGGCGGAGGTGGGATCCTGAACCCGCTCGCAGCGGACTCGGAGGATGGGGTCGCCGAGCTGGCGAATGCGCCGAACGGCCATAGTCCGCCAAATGTGGCGATTTGGCGCCGCGCTGCAACTCGCGGTATGCTACAGCTTGTGACGATCGCCGGTGTCGTGCTGGCGGCCGGCCGCTCCTCCCGCATGGGTGTTCCCAAGGCCCTGCTCGACTTCCGCGGCCAGCCGTTCGTGATTCGTATCCTCGAGGCGTTCGAGGCGCTCGACCTCAAGACGTGCGCGGTCGTGATCGGGCCCGATGCGCCGCAGATCCGGGCGACGCTCGCCGGGCACGACTGCGTCGTGGTCGACAACCCCGACGTGGACGGAGGTCCGATCACGTCGCTGCGCTGTGCCCTCGCGGCTTTGCTGCCGGCGCGACCGGCCGCCGTGCTTTCTTGGCCAGTCGATCTGCCGCACGTCCGTATCACGACCGTGGAACGGTTGATCGAGGTATACCGCCGCAGCCACCCGGTCGCCGTGGTGCCGGCGTTCGCGGGCAGCCGCGGACACCCGGTTATCTGGGACGCCGCGCTGTTCGCCGAGCTGGAGTCCAGTGACGCCGCTACGCATGAGGGCGCCCGCGCGGTCCTGCACGCGCATGATGCCGAGGTCAGCACCGTTCCGATCGACGACCCGGCCGTCTGTGACGACCTCAACACTCCCCAAGACTACGAGCGCCTGATCCGCATGCTCAACCGCGATATCTACTGACGCACCACTGAGTTGCGAGTAAGTACAAAGTTCCTTTGATTTAGTTGACAATCCCGAATCCGATCTTTAGGATTCCCAATCATATGAGTCTGCCACTCTCCCATCTGGCCGCCCACAAAGGACCTAGGGGCGACATCCTCCTCGAGTTGAAGTGCGCGCAGCCGCTCACGGCCAAGCAACTGGCGGGCAAGCTCGGTGTCTCCGCGAACGCGATCCGTCATCACCTGAAAGAGCTCGAGGCCGAGGGCCTGATCCTCTACGGTCGCGAGCAGCGGGGAGTTGGCGCCCCGACCTTCGCCTACCGGCTGAGTACGGCCGGGGAGGAGCTGTTCCCGCGGCGCTACGAAGAGACGCTGACCGAGCTGCTGGAACGGGTGAGCGAGCGGGCTGGGCGCAACGTCGTCGTGGAGCTGCTGGAGGATCATTACGCCACCTTGACGCACCGGCTCCAGAGCGAGCTCGCCGGGGTAACGCGGGGCGATCGCGTGGCGGCGATCGCACGGCTGATGTCGGATGCGGGCTATATGGCCGAGTGGCAGGAGGCCGAGGGCGCCTTCCGGCTGTCGGAACACAACTGCGCGATCCGCGCGGTGGCCGAGCGCTACCCGGAAGTGTGCGCGGCCGAAGAGAGGTTCCTGCAGGCGGTGCTGGGAGCGACGGTTGACCGTCGCACCCATATCGTGAGCGGCTGCAACGCCTGCGAATACGCCATCCAATTCAGCGGGCCGGCGGCCCCCGAGACCGTCCCGTCGCAGCCGGAGAACGCATGACGTCGATCGAAGCGCAGGTCCTGCAGCCATACAAGTACGGGTTCGTGACCGACATCGAGGCCGATGCCGTCCCGCCCGGCTTGAACGAGGAAGTCATCCGGCTCATCTCGCAAAAGAAGGGCGAGCCCGAGTTCATGCTCGCCTGGCGCCTCAAGGCCTACCGGCACTGGCTCACCCTGAAGGAGCCGACGTGGGCCAACGTGAAATACGGCCCCATCGACTACCAGGCCATCCGGTACTACTCGGCGCCCAAGCAACAGGCCCGGCTGGAGAGCCTCGACCAGGTGGACCCCAAGCTGGTCGAGACCTTCGACAAGCTCGGCATCCCGCTCGCCGAGCAGAAGCGGCTCGCGGGCGTCGCCGTGGACGCGGTGTTTGACTCCGTCTCAGTGGCTACGACGTTCAAGGAGACGCTCGCCAAGACCGGTGTCATCTTCTGCGCCTTTTCCGAGGCGGTACGCGAACACCCTGAGCTCGTCGAGCGCTGGCTGGGTACGGTCGTGCCCTACACCGACAACTTCTTCGCCGCCCTCAACTCCGCCGTCTTCTCGGACGGCTCTTTCGCCTACATCCCCAAGGGCGTGCGTTGCCCGCTCGAGCTGTCGACCTACTTCCGTATCAACGCCATGTCCACGGGACAGTTCGAGCGCACGCTCATCGTTGCCGAGGACGGCGGTCACGTGAGCTACCTCGAGGGGTGCTCCGCACCGGTGCGTGACGAGCACCAACTGCACGCCGCGGTGGTCGAGCTGGTGGCGCTCGATAACGCCACCATCAAGTACTCGACCATCCAGAACTGGTATCCCGGGGACGCGGAAGGCCGGGGCGGCATCTACAACTTCGTTACCAAGCGTGGCAAGTGCGCGGGGAAGAACTCCAAGATCTCCTGGACTCAGGTCGAGACCGGCTCGGCGATCACCTGGAAGTACCCGGGGTGCATCCTCCAGGGCGACAATTCGATCGGGGAGTTCTACTCGGTGGCGGTGACCAACAACCGCCAGCAGGCGGACACCGGCACCAAGATGATCCACATCGGGAAGAACACGCGCAGCACGATTGTGTCGAAGGGCATTTCCGCCGGGCACGGGCAGAACACCTACCGCGGCCTGGTGAAGATCATGAAAAGCGCCATGGGCGCCCGCAACTACTCGCAGTGCGACTCGATGCTGATCGGGGACCAGTGCGGTGCCCACACGTTCCCCTACATCGACGTACGCACCAGCACGGCGATCATGGAGCATGAAGCGTCCACATCGAAGATCGGCGAGGACCAGATCTTCTACTGCAAGCAACGGGGCCTGTCCGCCGAAGACGCCGTCTCGATGATCGTCAACGGCTTCTGCAAGGAAGTCTTCAAGGAGCTGCCCATGGAGTTCGCGGTCGAAGCGCAAAACCTCTTGGGCATCAGCCTCGAAGGGAGCGTCGGATGAGGCGGGACTCGTGAAGCGGGAAACGGCAAACGTGATGCTCGAAATCCGGGACCTGCACGCCTCCGTCGAGGGCAAGGAGATCCTCAAGGGCGTTGATCTCACCGTGCGCACCGGCGAAGTGCATGCCGTCATGGGGCCCAACGGCTCGGGCAAGAGCACCCTCGCCCAGGTGTTGGCCGGGCACCCGGCGTATCAGGTCACCGCCGGCACGGCCCACTACCGCGGCAAGGATCTGCTGGAGCTGAAGCCGGAAGAGCGCGCCCGCGAGGGAGTGTTTCTGGCGTTCCAGTACCCCGTGGCGATCCGTGGCATCACCAACTCCTACTTCCTGCGCTCGGCGGTGAACGCGCTCCGCAAGCATCAGGGACAGCCCGAGCTCGACCCGCTCGATTTCCTGCAGGTGCTGGAAGACAAGCTGAGGGCGATCGGCTGGGACGACACCTTTCTGAACCGCGCCGTGAACGAGGGGTTTTCCGGCGGGGAGAAGAAGCGCAACGAGATCCTGCAGCTCGCCGTGCTCGAGCCCACGCTCGCGATCCTCGACGAGACCGACTCCGGGCTGGACATCGATGCGCTGAAGACAGTAGCGGACGCGGTGAACAAGTTGCGTCGCCAGGACCGCGCTTTCGTGATCGTCACTCACTACCAGCGTCTGCTCAACTACATCATCCCCGACCACGTCCACGTGTTGGTGGGCGGCCGGATCGTCAAGTCGGGGGGCAAGGCGCTGGCGCTGGAGCTCGAGGAGAAGGGTTACGACTGGGTGAAGCCGGAGGGCGCGGGGGCTGCGGGGGCTGCGGGGGCCGCGGGGGCTGCCACGTGACGGCGCCGTTCGTCAACCAGTACAAGGCCTTCGCCGCCAACGGCGGTGGTAAGGAAGCCGCGGGCCAGCCGGTGTGGCTGCGCGAGCTGCGCGAGCGGGCGATCGCGCGCTTCAGCGCGGCAGGGTTTCCATCCACCCGACTGGAGCAGTGGCGCTTCACCAACGTCCGCCCCATCGCCGAGACGCCGTTCACCTTGAGCGGTGCGCGTTGGGACCTCGGCCACGTGCCGGCGGGGGCCGTCGTGTCGACGCTTCGCGAGGCCCTGCTCTGCTCGCCGGATCTGGTACACGCGCACCTCGGGCGCTACGCGAGCGTCGAGGCGAACCCCTTCACCGCGCTGGCGACCGCGTTCCTGGCGGACGGCGTCTTCGTCCACATCCCCGCGAAGACCGTGATCGCTGAGCCGATCACGCTGTCGTATCGGCCTCCCCCCCCCAGTCCCTCCACCCCCGCAGCTGATTCGCGGCCGATGACGCACCCGCGCGTGCTCATCGTGGTCGAGGGGCAGGCGCAGGCCAAGATCGTCGAATCGTATGACGGAGTGGGGAGCGGCGAGTGCCTCACCAACGCCGTCACGGAAATCGTTCTGGGCGACGGCGCGCGACTCGATCACTGCCGCGTGCAGCACGATGACGCACAGGCCTATCACATGGCCACCACGCAGACCTCCCAAGGACGGGACAGCAGGTTGGTGTTCACGACCGTCGCCCTCGGTGCCCGCCTCTCGCGCCACGACATCAACGCCGTGCTCGATGGCACGGGCGCCTACCTCGTCTTGAACGGCCTCTCCGTGCTCGGTGGCCGCCAACACGTGGACCATCACACGACGATCGACCACGCGCGGCCGCACTGCGAAAGTCACGAATACTTGAACGGTGTGTTCGACGAGGAGTCGCACGGCGTCTTCAACGGCCGCATCATCGTGCGTCCGGGTGCGCAGCGCACCGACTCGAAGCAGACCAACAACAACCTGCTGCTCTCCGAAGAGGCCCGTGCCGACAGCCAGCCGCAGCTCGAGATTTACGCCGACGATGTAAAGTGCACTCACGGCTCCACGGTCGGCCCGCTCGACCAGACGGCGCTGTTCTACCTGCGGAGCCGCGGCTTGGCGGCCGAGCAGGCGCGAGGGCTCCTCACCTACGGCTTCGGGGCCGAGATCCTCGATCGGGTCACGATCCCGGGGACCCGGGAGCGGCTCGATCGCCTCGTCCGCGCGCGCCTCGGCGTCGGGGATAGCCCCGGCGGGGGGAGGGCGGCGTGACCACCGCTCACCGGACGGCTGTATCCAGCTCGCATGCGGCGCAGCCAGCACTGGACGTCGCTGCGCGGCGGGCGGACTTCCCTCTCCTCGCGACCCGAGTGCACGGCAAGCCCCTGGTCTACCTGGACAACGCGGCGACGAGCCAGAAGCCCCGTGCCGTGATCGAAGCGATCACGCGCTACTACGAGACGTCCAACGCCAACGTCCACCGCGGCGTCTACTGGTTGAGCGAGCACGCTACTGCGGCCTACGAGGGCGCGCGCGAGAAAGCGCGGGCGTTCCTCAACGCCCGCGAAGCGCGCGAGATCATCTTCGTCCGCAGCACGACGGAGGGGATCAACCTGGTGGCCTCGAGCTTCGGCCGGGCCAACCTCGTGGCGGGTGACGAGGTCCTGATTTCCGCCATGGAGCACCACTCGAACATCGTCCCCTGGCAGCTGATCTG
>DASQAH010000329.1:0-5008 GCA_035635835.1 Gemmatimonadales bacterium | reverse complement strand
CCCGATGGCGGTGCCCGGGGCGTCGTTTCCCCTGGCCGCTCGACGAAGCGTCCGGGGGTCCCGCCGGCCGCGCCGCCGCCGCCACCACCCCCGCCCCCGCCCCCGCCCCCACCGCCGAACCCGAAGCGCTGAGCGAGGCCCTGCACGTCGCCCTTCAGCAGCAATTGCTTGATGGGATCGAGCTGTTGCGCGGCCATTCCCGCCTTCTGCAGCGAATCGAACACGAACGTAATGCGCGCGACGATCGCCGCGCTGTCCCGCTTCTGCGATGGGGACAGCTGCTGCGGAGCGGGCGTGCGACCCTGGAAGCCCCAGGTCACCCGGTGCAGCCCGGCGCTGGCCGGTCCGTTCACCGTGCGCACCGTGTCACCCCGCACGTCGGTGATCACGACCTTCGTCTGGGCCCGTCGGTCCGTGCTGCCGGTGGTGAGTCGGTACGCGATCTCCGCGCCGTAGGCCGGGCCTGCCGAGCGGAAGTATTTCTGGCCGGCGGAGAAGCTCGCTCGGATCGGCTCGCCGTACTCGTAGGCGGTTTTCGGCTCGAACAGCCAGGCGCTCGCCGCCAAGACGTCGGCCGTGAGCTGCTCGAGCGGCGAGATCTCGACGATCCACAGCCCGCGGCCGTGCGTGGCGGCGATCAGCTCGTGCTCGCGGGGGTGGATCTTCAGATCGTGCACCGGGACCGTGGGAAGGGCGGTCATGAAACGCTGCCATGACGCGCCGCGGTCGCGCGACACGTACGCGCCCACATCGGTGCCAACGAACAGTAGGCTGCGGTTGAAGGGATCCTCGCGGACCACGTGCACGTAGTCCGGCCCACCGGTGGGAAGATTGTGCACGATCGACGTGAACGTCTTGCCGAAGTCGGCCGACACGTACACGTACGGCGTGAAATCGTTGGTCCGATGGTTGTCGAACGTCACGTACACCGTCGCCGTGTCGAAATGCGAGGGCTCGATACGGCTCACGTATGTGCCCGGTGGTACGCCGGGGAACCGGCCCGTGAGGTTCTCCCAGGTGCCGCCGTCGTTGCGCGTGAGCCAAACGTTTCCGTCGTCCGTCCCCGCATACAGCAGCCCAGGCCGAATCGGTGATTCGGCCAGGGACACGATGGTGCAGTACGTCTCGGCACCCGTGACGTCCGGGGTGATGCCGCCTGTCGTCCGCGTGCTGACGCGGATCTTCATCGAGTCGCGCGTGGAGAGGTCCGGAGAGATCGCGTACAGGTTCTCCCCGCGATTAGTGGATTTCATGACCTTGCTGGCGCCTGCGTAGAACGTCATCGGGTTGTGCGGCGAGAGGAAGAACGGCGTGTTCCAGTTCCAGCGCAGGTCCATGTCAGCGGAGTCGGCGAGCTGGTGCCGACGCAGCCCAGCGAGACGGGTTTTCTGCGGCCCGGACAACGGCTTGGTTGTATCGGGCCGCTCGATCACGATCGAGTCCTCGAACAGCTGGTAGCGCGGCCGCCAGCCGGGTTTCTGCAGCGGCGTCCGCTCGCCGGTCGCGAGGTTCAGGCGTGCTATGTTGCCGCCCTGCGACTCGGAATAGATGATCGTTGGGTCCGTGGGGTCCTGCGCGGTGTAGAAGCCGTCCCCGCCGCCGACCGTGATCCAGTCGCTGTTATCGATCACGCCCGCGCGGTGGCGGCTCGGTCCGCACCAGGAGCCGTTGTCCTGGAGGCCGGCGCATACATGGTAGGGGAACGCCATGTCGTAGCTGACGATGTAGGGCTGGGCGAGCGTGATGGTGTTCAGAAAGTCGTAGTTCCCGCCCTTGTCCCACGTCTGCGACACGCCGCCGTCATCGCCCACGATGAAGTGGCTCGCGTCGTTGGGGTCGATCCACATGGCGTGGTGATCCACGTGAATCCCCTGAGTCGCGTTGCCGACCGTCTTGCCGCCGTCGGTGGAGAAGTTGACCGGCGTGGACGACCAGTAAACGCGGTCTGGGTCCTTGGGGTCCACCCGCACCTGCGAATAGTAGAAGGGGCGGACGTCGTTGCCGTTCATCTTGGTCCAGGTCGCCCCGCCGTCGCCAGAGCGGTACAGGCCGGATGGCCGCGTCTGGACCGCCTTGGTCTTGTCGGCACGCGGGTTCGGCGCGGTGTCCGCCTCGACCAGCGCGTATATCATCTTGGGGTTGCTCGGCGCGATGGCGAGCCCGATGCGGCCTTTCATCGTTTCGGGGAAGCCACCGCTCTTTACTTCGGTCCACGTTTTGCCGCCATCGGTCGTTTTCCACAGGGCGCTGCCGGGACCGCCGCTGTTCAGGAAGTAGGGGCCGCGCACCCGCTGCCAGCTCGCCGCGAACAGCACCTCGGGGTTCGTCGGGTCCATAGCGATGTCGATGAAGCCGGCGTGATCGCTGACGAACTTGACCAGTTGCCACGTCGTGCCGCCGTCGGTGGTCTTGTAGAGTCCACGCTCGGGGTTGGCGGCCCAGGCCTGTCCCAGTGCCGCCACGTACACGATGTTGGGGTTGGTGGGGTGGACAACGATGCGGCCGATGGCACCGCTCCGCTCGAGGCCGCTCAGCTTCCAAGTGAGCCCACCGTCGGTGGATTTGAAGATGCCGCAGCCCGGTGAGATGGTGTTGCGGGAGTCTTCCTCGCCGCTGCCGGCCCACACTTGCAGGGTGTCGCTCGGCGCGATGGCCAACTCGCCCATGGAGATGCAGCGCTGGTTGTCAAAGACCGGCCGGAACGAGGTGCCGGCATTGGTCGTCTTCCAGACCCCGCCCGCCGCGCCCGCGATGAAGAACGTCTTCGAGGGGCTGGGAATCCCCACGACGCTGGAGACGCGTCCACCCATGTTGGCTGGGCCGATATTGCGCCAGCGAAAGCCGGCGAGCAGGGTGGAATCGAGCGATTGCGTCACTTGCGCAGCGAGGGAAGGCGAAAGCGGGGAAGCGGCGACAGCGGTGGTGAGGACGGCCAGAGCCGCCCACAGGCGCAGGGTCATGACGGCCTCGTGCTAAGAAAGAGTAGAAGCACAACGCTGCAGCACCCCGAATACGCGCGCCACGGGTCCGGCGTTGCGCATCACCGCGCCGAGAGATCCGCGGTCGGCAGAAACCGGGGTGGCCGCCGGGGTTTCGCGGCCTGCTCGTAGGCATAGGCCAGCTTGATGAGGGTGGACTCGCTCCAGGGTCGGCCGATGAAAGACATCCCCACCGGCAGCCCGAAAGAGTACCCAACCGGCACGGTGACGCTCGGATACCCCGCCACCGCCGCGATGCTGGTGTTCCCACCGGCTCCCGAGCAGTCGCCGTTCACGAGATCGATCAGCCAGGCAGGGCCGCCACTCGGCGCTACGATCGCATCGAGTTTGTCTTTGGCGAACGTCACGTCCACTCCTTCGGCGCGCGACAGCCGACGGCAGTGGGCCAGCGCCTCGACGTAGGCGTCGTCGCTGAGCGAGCCCTTCTCCTGCGCCTGCGTGAAGATCTCCTGGCCGAAGTAGGGCAGTTCCGTGTCCTTGTGCTGCTCGTTGAACGTGATCAGATCGGCGAGCGTCTTCCGGGGGCTCGCCGGGCCGAGCGTCGCGAGATACGCGCTCAGGTCCGCCTTGAATTCGTACAACAGGACCGTGAACTCTTGGTCGCCGTAGTCCTTGAGATGGGGGATCTCGACCGGATCGACCAGCACGGCACCCTGCGCCTTGAGGACCTCCAGCGCCGCGCCCACGAGGCGATCGCCTTCGGGATTGCCAAACGCGCCTCGCACCACACCGATGCGCGCGCCCTTCAAGCCACTAGGGTCGAGAGCCCGGGTGTAGTCGGGTATCGCCGGTTGGGCAGCCGTTGCGGCATCGCTCGGATCGGCGCCCGCGAGGACGCCGAGCAGCAGCGCGGCATCGGTGACGGTCCGGCACATCGGGCCGGCCGTGTCCTGGGTGTGCGCGATGGGGATGATCCCGGAGCGGCTGACCAGGCCGACGGTGGGCTTGATGCCCACGAGCGAATTGGCGCCCGAGGGACAGATGATCGAACCGTCCGTCTCGGTGCCGACGCCCACCGTCGCGAGGCTCGCCGCGATAGCGACGCCCGTGCCAGAGCTCGAGCCGCAGGGGTTGCGGTCCAGCGCGTAGGGATTCCTACACTGGCCGCCACGCCCGCTCCATCCCGACACCGAGTGGGTCGAGCGGAAGTTGGCCCATTCGGAGAGGTTCGTCTTGCCAAGGATCACGGCACCGGCGGCGCGCAGCCGGCCGGCCACAGCGGCGTCCCGCGGCGGGGTGATCCCGGCGAGCGCTAGCGAACCCGCGGTGGTCATCATCCGGTCGGCCGTGGCGATGTTGTCCTTGATGAGGACGGGGATGCCGTGCAGCGGCCCACGGAGCTTGCCGGCCTTGCGCTCCTGGTCGAGCTGGCCGGCGATCGTGAGGACGTCGGGGTTCGTTTCGATCACGGCCCGGAGCGTGGGGCCGCGGCGGTCGATCGCCTCGATGCGGGCGAGATAGAGCTCGCACAGATGACGCGCGGTGTACTTGCCGCTGCGCATCCCCTCCTGCAACGCGGCGATCGTGGCTTCGTCAAGCTCGAAGAGCGGCGGCGGGCTCGGCGCTCGCGGCTCGGGGGAGGCGAGGCGGGGGCCCGCTAGCGAGACTAAGCCAGCGAGAGCCGAGCGCTCGAGGAAGTCGCGACGCGAGACGGCGCTCATTTGACGATCGTCAGGCCGTGCGGCACCGCGCCCGGCAATACGTACGCGTACACCAGCACGATCAAGCCGACGATCGCGCCCAGGGCGATGGAGTGCCAGAACACCCAGCGGAAGATGATCCCCTCGTTGCCCACTTGATTGGTGGCCGAGGTGGCGACTGTAATGGACTGCGCGTCCACCATCTTACCCATCACGCCGCCGGCGGAGTTAGCCGCGCACATGAGGACCGGGTCGAGCTTGAGCTGCTGCGCCGTAATGCGCTGCAAGCTGCCGAACAGCGCGTTGGACGAGGTGTCGCTCCCGGTCAGCGCCACGCCCAGCCACCCCAGGAAGGTGCCGAAGAAGGGG
>DASQAH010000328.1:0-5783 GCA_035635835.1 Gemmatimonadales bacterium | reverse complement strand
TCCGGATCGAAATGCGCGACGCCGTGATGCCGCTCCAACGTGTCGCGGGACCGGCCAACGATCTCGGCCAAGCGCTGAGGACCTCGAAGCTCTACCACCATTTCGCCCTGACGCTCGGTCTCGACATCGTCCTCGAGAAGAAGCGCGGCCGGCGCTATTGAGGCCGCATGCCGCGTCGTGGCGTGCTCGCGCTTGCGCTGCTCGCCTCGCCCCTCGCGCCGCTCGCGGCACAGAGCGGCCTCGAAGCGCGAACGAGCGTGCGACTGTTCGGCGGACTGGCCCTGAACCAGCCGCTGCTGTGGAGCATTCCCAAGCAGCCGATCCTCGTCCGTGGCACCGAGGCGGCCCCACAATACGACACGCTCGCGCTGGCGCGCAGCCTCGATCCCGGTCTCACCTTTGGGGTCGCCTTCACTCACTTCCCGACCTCCCACCTAGGCCTGGCCGGCCGCCTCGCCTACCTCGGACTCGAGCGAGCGAGCCGGTGCAGCGGTGTGTACTACAACGCGGTGCAGCGCGACAACGTGGGGCTGTGCGCCTCGATTCAGGGGCAGCGCCGCAACATGGGTCTGGTGGTGCTCGACCTCCAAGGAATCGCCCGTATGATGCCGCGCGGTGCGATGAGCCCCTCGCTACACGCCGGCGTGACCGTCGCCACATATACGGTCTCCACAGTGTACGTGGAGGGCGTGTACCCCAACGGCGGCCGTATCGTCATTGATGATCCGACTCCAGGGTCCATCGCAATTGGGGCCACCTTGGGGCTGACTCTGACGACCGCCCTCGGCTCCGGATACCAGCTCGCCTTCGACCTGAGCGACACCTGGTTGGGACTCCCCATCGTCGCAGGGCCAGCCAACACCAGCGCTCACGCGCCCACGACCACCCGCTACAGCCGGCACAGCGTCTTCAGCCTTGGGCTCGACTTCGTGCTCGATGGCAAGCGCGGGCGCCGATACTGACGTGCGCGGCGCTGTGCTCGCCGGCGGCGCCGCCAGCCGCTACGGCGGACAACCCAAGGGACTGATCACGGTCGGCAATCGACGCATCCTCGATCGCGTGGCGGAGGCGGTCGCGGCCGCCACGGGGGCGCCTCCCCTCCTCGTCGCCAACGCCCCGGACGGCCCAAGCTGGCGCCCCGATCTCCACACCATCCCTGACGTGCGGCCCGGGCTCGGGAGTCTGGGCGGCATCTACACCGCCGTCGCGGCCGACCCGGAGCCGGTGCTCTGCGTCGCCTGGGACATGCCGTTCGTCGCAACGGCGTTGCTGCGCGCCCTGGTAGTGGGGTCGGAAGGGTACGATGCGTTTCTTCCCGAGAGCGATGGCCGTCGGGGGCTAGAGCCGCTGTGTGGGGTCTACGGCCCGGCCTGCCGAACGGCGATCGAGCGCCAACTCGCCAGTGCTGGCAATGATCTCCGCGTGATCGGCTTCCACGCGTGGGTGAAGGTCGGTACACTACCGCTCGAGCAAGTGCGGACTTTTGGCGACCCCGCCGAGCTGTTCTTCAACGTGAATCGACCCGAGGATCTGGCCCGGGCGGAGGATGTGTGGCGGCATCGCGGATGATTTCGATCATCGGCAAGAAGGACGCGGGCAAGACCACCCTCGTGGTCGCCCTCGCGGCCGAGCTGGTGCGACGCAAGTTCCGGGTCATGACCATCAAACACGGTACACACGCGGCCGACCTGGATCAGAAAGGCAAGGACACTTGGCGTCACTGGCACGAGGGAAACGCCGACCGGGTCCTGCTAGAAGCCCCCGGACAGCGGGTGCTGTGGGAGCGACGCGAGCATGAGGCAGACCCGGTCGCGCTCGCGCGGCGTTATCTGGACGGCGCGGACATCATCCTGGCGGAAGGCTTCTCGGCCCACCCCCTCCCCAAGATTGAAGTGTATCGGCTGGCGTGCGGCCCCGACCCCATGTACCGGCCAGACGGCGACCGCGCCGACCAGTGGGTCGCAATGGTGACCGACAACCCCACGTTCCGCGCACCGTTCCCCGTCCTCCGCTTCAACGACACGGCCTGGCTCGTCACGGTCGCGAACCTTGCCTGGGATCGCGCCAAGATCCTCGCCCCCTGACATGCTGACCCCCGCCGAGGCGGCGCGGCAGATCCTCGCGTCCTTCCATCCGCTCGACCCCGAGCGGCGGCCCCTGCGTGAGGCGCTCGATCGTGTCCTGGCCGAGGACGTGACGAGCCCGATCGACCTGCCCCCCTGGGACAATTCGGCGATGGACGGCTACGCGGTGCGCGCGGCCGATGTCCGAGACCGGAATGGAGTCGAGCTCCGGGTGATCGAGACGGTGGCGGCCGGGGCCTTTCCACGGCGCCCCCTTAGCGCCGGCGAGGCCACGCGGATCTTCACCGGCGCGCCCCTTCCAAGCGGCGCCGACTCGGTGATCCGCCAGGAAGACACCGAGCCGGGCGAGGGCCCCTCTGCCCACCGCGTCCGGGTGACCGACCCCCGCGACGCGGGCAAAAACGTCCGCCGGCGCGGCGAGGACATCCGCCGCGGCGAGACGGTGCTCGCCGCCGGGGCCGCGCTGGGCCCCGCCCAGCTCGGCGTGCTGGCGTCGATCGCGCACGCTGAGCCTCTGGTGCACCGCGCGCCCCGGGTGGCGTTTCTGGGCTCGGGAGAGGAGATCGTGGACCTCGACCGGCGGGACGAGATCCTCGCGGGCACAAAGATCGCCACGTCCAACTCCTACACCCTGCATGCCGCGATCCGGCGCGCGGGCGGCGTCCCCGTGGAGCTCGGCGTGGCCCGCGACACGACGGAGAGCCTGCGCGAGCACTTCGCGCGCGCGGCGAACGCCGACCTGCTGGTGACCACAGCGGGCGTCAGCGTCGGCGAGCACGACCTGGTGCGCTCAGTCCTGACAGAGCTCGGCGCGGAAATGAAGCTGTGGCGTATCGGGATGCGTCCCGGGGCTCCGGTCGGCTTCGGGCTGCTCGGCACCATGCCGTGGATCGGGTTGCCCGGCAATCCGGTGAGCACCATGGTGACGTTCGAGCTGTTCGTGCGGCCGGCCATCCGCCGGATGCTGGGTCACGCGCTGCCGTTCCGCCGCGCGTCGCCGGTCGTCGTCACCGAACCGATCACTCTCGGACCCAAGCTGCGTCACTTTCTCCGCGCGGTGGTCACCGCCCGTGAGGGCGACGGAGCGCTGGAGGCACGGTTGACAGGCCCTCAGGGCTCCGGCATTCTGACGTCGATGGCCCGCGCGAACGCCCTGCTCATCGTCCCCCAAGACCGATCCACCGTGGCGGCCGGCGAGGTGCTGTTAGCGATCCTGCTCGATGATCCCCACCACGTCGCCGCTCCGCCGTTCTGATGGCGACCCTGTCCCCCGCCTCCCGCCGGCGGCTCATCTCGTTGGGCGGGGCTCTTGTCCTTACCGCGCTCATCTATCTCGCGAACGCGGTCACCCCATCGACCATCAAGCTGGGGCTGCTTTACCTCATCCCGGTGCTGCTCGTCACCTGGTTCGAGGGCGTGTTTTGGGGAGCGGCAGTCACGCTGGCCACCGCCGTGCTACGCTTGGTCATCGAGATCGACCAGGTGCCGCAGGACACGACCAGCGTTGCCGTCTTGAACCAACTGTCCTTTCTCGCCGTCGCCGGCATCGCGATCTTCGGGTTCCGCCACATCCGCCGGACCCAGACGCTGCTCGAGGACTTAGCAATCCGCGACCCGCTGACGCTGGTGTACAACGCCCGCGCGTTCGCCGAGCGGCTGGGGCAGGAGCTGAAGCGCACACGGCGTTACGGACGGCCCCTGTCCGTACTCTATCTCGACCTCGACGACTTCAAGCGCGTGAACGACTCCCACGGTCACCAGACGGGCGATGCGGTACTCAAGCTCGTGGCCGACGCGATCCGCCGCGCTGTGCGCCAGCTCGACGTCGTCGGCCGCTTGGGCGGCGACGAATTCGCGGTCCTGATGCCCGAGACCGACGGGGATCTGGCGGCCGCGGCCGCGGCCCGGCTCGCCAAGGAGCTACGTGACGCGTTCAAGGGCACTCCCGCCGTCACCGCGAGCGTCGGAGTCGTGTCCTGTACCCGCGCAGAGGCTGGTGTGGACGAGGTGCTGCGGCAGGCCGATCAGGCGATGTACCAGGCCAAGCGCAAGGGCAAGGACCAAGCAGTGAAGGTCGCGATGTGAGCCAGCGGCCATCAGCTATCAGAGATTGCCCGTTTAGCTTTCCTCAATGCGATTGACCCTCTTAGCGGCGTTGTGCGCTGTGATCTTACCAGTCGGCGCGTGCGCCCAGGCTGCGTCCTCCCCGCCCTGGATCCGCCTCGCCGGCCAGGCCATCCCCGTCCTCACGCGCACGAACGCCGTCCCGGGCGGCACGGCGACCACTGAGGCACGCCTCGCACAGCCAGTTTTGATGCTGCAGGCCGGCGCTTTGGCGGACCGGGTGCGGTTCGACGCGATGGCCGACGCCGAGGGGTGGACGATGCCGAACGGCGAGCTGACGACCGGCGCGTACGGCGAAGGCTACTACGACCGGCGCCACCCGCACACCTACATCCACGAGCTGATGCTCACCCTGCCCGACTTGCTGCGCGATCTGGGCTGGCCGGCTCGGGTCGCGCTTGCGGCGGGAAAGGGGTTCGCGCCGTTCGGCACGGACGACCCGATGAGCCGGCCGCCCATGTTGTATCCCGTCAATCACCACCTCAGCCAGGTGTTGGAGCGCGCGGTCGCCGTGGCCGCCGTGCGGACGGCACGAGACCACGTCACGATCGAAGGCGGCATCTTCAACGGGGACGAGCCGGAGTATCCCAGCCAATGGCCTAACTGGAGCCGGTTCGGCGATTCCTGGGCGGTGAGGCTCACCGTTACGCCGGCGGCGAACGTGGAGTGGCAAGGCTCTCGCGCCCACGTACACTCGCCCGAGCAACGGCCGGGCGCCGGGACCGACGCCGAGAAGTGGAGCACCTCGTTGCGCGTCGAGCGCGGCCCGGGTTACGGGCTGCTCGAGTGGGCGCGGACAAGTGAAGCAGGCGGCCTTTTCGTATTCCACACGCTGCTCGCCGAGGGCGCGTGGCGCGTCGCCCGGCACCGGCCCTACGTGCGGTTGGAGCGGACCGAGCGGCCGGAAGAGGAGCGTGTCGCAGACAACCAATTCCGCTCGGCGCGACCTCACCTCGACAACAGCATCGTCGGCACCACCCGCTGGACCATCGGAACGCTCGGGTACGGCTACGTCGTGCCGGCCGCGTCGCAGCGTCTGACGCTGCAGCCGTCCATCGAGTTAGCCATCGCCGGCGTGACGCGGGTGAGCAACGGGCTGTTCGATCCCGCGGTCTTCTACGGCCGCCGGAGATTCTACTCGCTCAGCTTTGGGGTACGAATGGACTGGGGGATGGCCGGCCACCGCATGGGACACTACGCCGGTCCACCCATGACACCAGAGATGGCCATGCCCGGCATGGACCACATGAGTGAGGGCAGATGACCCTGCGGCACATGTTGTTGCTGTTACCGCTGGCGGGACTTGCGTGCCACAATGATTCGGGCGCGCCGATGGCGCCGCCTCCGCCGGGTCCCCAGCCGGTGCTCGTCGCTACGGTACCGATCGCACCGAATTACGGCATTCACGACACGTTCGTGCGCGACGGGCTGGTATTCGTGTTCGCGTGGAACAGCGGCGTGATGATCTACGACGTCGGGAACGGAATGAAGGGCGGAAGTCCGTCCAACCCCATGCTCGTCGGTCAGCTCGTAACGAGTGCTAGCAACATTAATGGCGGTCCGGCAGTGCACAAC
>DASQAH010000327.1:0-7816 GCA_035635835.1 Gemmatimonadales bacterium | reverse complement strand
CCCTCCCCCCTCCCATTGCCTCGCCGGCCGCCAAGGCCGCGATCACCAGCGAGGCGCAGACTGCTATCGCAATCCAGACAGCGGTCTCGGAGCCTCCCAGCCCGAGCACCCAGCTCCCCAGTGGTTGGAAGCCGAACCCGGCGGCCCGTTGTCCGGCGCGGGCCATCAGCCCCCAGTCTCGTACGGTAGTCACCGCGCCGACGGGTCCGTACCGCAGCATCGATCCCACCGTGAGGAGGGCCGCGGCCGCAAGGCCTGCCCCAAAAGCGCGCCAGCGGCGCCGGTAGGCGAGGTAGGCGAGCAAGAGTGCGGGGAACATTTTCGTTGCTGTGGCAGCGCCGATCCAGATGCCGGCGCGGCGCTCGCGGCCGGCGTAGAGGTCATCGATTCCCGCCACGATCATCGCGAGCAGCACGACCAATAGGTTCTGATGCTCGAAGTTGCCCTGCAACGGCTTGGCCACTGCGGCAATTGCGACCACGACAGGCTTCCAGCCCCAGCGGCGGGCGAGGCGCGCCACACTCCAGGCTAGCAACGCGACATTGGCGGCGGCCCAGAGCCCCTGGGAAAGCGCCAGGCTCACTCGCGCTAGGAGTGCGAATGGCACGAGCGCCGCGATGGTGAATGGCGGCCAAAACACGCCCTTGGCCGGGGACTGCACGTACAGCGGCACTCCCGAAACTAGGCGCTCGCTGAGGGAGAGCTCTTGGACGAAGTCGCCGCCCTTGTGAATGCCGACCGGGATGACGACGGCGGCGTAGAGGACGCAGACGACGATCAGAGCCGTCCGTTCGTGTCGAGTCAGCTCCGCCATACTCCGTCAGAAACCGTCCGCCGGCCGTTGCGACCTGCCCCGGTCTCAGTCATCGATCGGGTGACCGGACTTCGATCCGCCGAAATCGCTCGATGCGGCCCGATCCGCCGACGAACGCCGAGGCGAGCCAGCTGGTGAGCCCCACCACGATCGAGCCAAGAATCGCCGCACCCAGGCCGCGCAGCATGAATCCTGGGAGCAGCCACGCGACGAGCGCGAGCGAGACGCCGTTCACCACGAAGATGAACAGCCCGAGCGTCAGGATCGTGATTGGGAATGTGAGGAAGAGGAGGATGGGGCGCACGACCGCATTCACGATGCCGAGTAGCAGGGCCGCGAGGAGCAGCGTTTGCCAGTTCCGGAAGCTCACGCCGGGCACAATGGCGGAGGCTGCCCACAGGCCGAGCGCGGTGATCAACAGACGATAGAGGAAGCCCTTCATCTCTGACCTCCGCCGCAAGACGTCCTCATGTTGGCAAAGATAATCGCGCTGAGCCTCAGCGCCGACGGGCAACGAACTGAGCGGTAGCGCCGGGCCTCACCCGCACACCGAGCTGCTCGTCGAACAGGACCGCGCCGCGCAGCGAATCGCGGCCGCTTCCCCACCAGGACGCGGAGATGCCCCCGAAAGGCCCGAGGTCGACGGGCCAGCCGAAGATGGTCACGTGCTCGGGAACGCCGAACCATGTGACCGCGAGCGTCTCTGCTCTGGGCATGGTGAAGATCAGGCGGCCGCGGTAGTGGCATTCCCTCCCGAGGGCGACGGTATCGGTGTCGAGGACGATGTCGGTCAGCCGGAAGCGGTCGCCCATCTCGGGCATCGTGAGCGTGTCGCCCCGAGTCACGACCCAATGACCGGCGTAGGGGCGCGAAAAGCTGCGGACGCGGCGGAACTCGGGGGTCCTGCAGGGGCCAGCGGGCGAGCAGGCGAGCAGCGAGACGGCGAGGGCGGGCGCGGCGAGGGACCGGCCCCTCACGGCTCCGAGTCGCGCACCGAGTCGCTCGCGCGGACCCGCGCGCTGGTCGAGTCCGCCACGCGCATCGCCTTCCCGACGCCCGACGCGCCCGGGATGCGCGATCTGGCCAACACGCTGTCCCGCTGGCGCTCGGTGAGCGTATCCTGGCCTCGGGCGGCGTTCGAATTGGCCTTCTGGCCGCCGCAGGCGACGCCGGCCAGCACGACCAGCGTGATCCATGTCGTCCGTTTCACGTGCGCCTTTCGATTGGAGACTGCTTGCAAGTTGGCGTTTCGCAACTTCCCGGGCAACAGTCACCTCGAAGGGTGGCGGGCGGCGTCAGGTCGGCGCAGGGAGCCCTTTGCGGAGGAGGTCTTCCATCACGTCGGCGAACCGGTCGATTTCCGCTGCGGTCGTGTAAACGTTCGGAGTGATCCGCAGGCAATTGAACTCCGGGTGCACGATCGGCGTCACGATGATCCGCTGCTTGTCGTAGAGGTACGCGGTCACCTTGCCGACGTCGAGCGCGCCGGGCGTAAACGAGGCGAGCCCACACGACTGGGTGGGATCGTAGGAGGTGAGGAGCTTCACGCCCGGCAGTTTCTCGAGGCGCCTGGCCCAACGGTCCCGCAGGAAGCGCAGACGCGCCGCCTTCCGCTCCGGCCCGATGGCATCGTAAAAGTCCAGCGCCTCGGCGATGGCGTTGTGATTGGCTGCGGGATGGGTGCCGATCTCCTCGAACTTGCGGATGTTGCCGTTCAGGTCCGGCGGCGCCGCCATCAGCGGCCACAGCTTCTCGATCTTCTCCTTGCGCACGTACAGGAATCCCGTGCCGATCGGCGCGGTGAGCCACTTGTGCAGGCTCGTGCCGTAGTAGTCGCAGTCCAACTCGTCACGCGTGAAGGGGAAATGCGCGTAGGCGTGCGCCCCGTCCACGATCACTTCGATGCCGCGGGCCCGGCCCAGCTGACAAATCTTCCGGACCGGGAAGATTTGCCCCGTGAGGTTCGTAATGTGGCAGAAATGGATGATCTTTGTCCTGGGAGTGATCGCTTGCTCGATTCGGCTTGCCAGATCGTCGAGCGACGGGGGCGGTACGGGGAAGGGGATCTGCTTCAGCACGATGCCGTCGCGGCGCTCCCGCTGCTTCCACGTCGTGATCATGCGCGGGTAGTCCTGCGTCGTCGTGAGCACTTCGTCGCCCCGTTGCAGGGGGAGGCCGAGCTGCACGATCTCGAGTGCCTCGCTGGCGTTGCGCGTGATCGCCATCTCCTCGGGGTCGCACCCGAAGCTGCCGGCGAGGCGGCGCCGCACCGACTCGATCTCAGGCTCGATCCATGCCCACATGGTGATCGCGGGCGCTTGGTTGGAGACGGTGAGATACCGCAGCAACGCCTCCTGCACGACGCGCGGACTCGGCGCCACCCCACCGTTGTTGAGGTTGATCAGCCCGTGGTCGATGTCGAACGCGCGCCGGATCTCCCGCCAGAACTCCTCATCCTCGGCCACCGCCGTCGGATCACCAGTATCGGCGGCCCGGACGGTCCGCAGGATGCGCGCCACCCCGTCGTTCTTCAAGGCGGGAATCGCCGCCGTGGCGGCGAACACAGAGCGCATGAAGTGGCGACGGGTCGTCATCGGGGTCCCCTCGGGTTGGAGTCAGGCATTGCGGTGCCGACGGCGCAAAAACGTGCCGTAGGCGATGAGGTTCACGGCCAGCGCCAGCGCGCCCAGGATCAACTGCGCCTGCCGGGTGAGGCCGGCGGGGTAAAGAATGGGAACCACGTAGTGCTCGAGGAAACCGCCGGGATAGCCCGCCAGGCCCGCACGCAGTCGCAGCCGGTTCTCGAGCGGTGTCAGCGGGCAGACCCAGCCCGCAAACTCGATCGCCACCCCCCAGGCTGCAGCAGGCAAGTGCAGCCAGATCACCCGACCCCACCGCCACACGAGGAAACCTCCCCCCACCACGAACAGCACGAACAGGGCGTGACCGGCCATGACGAGGTCGGCCAGCAGGCGGTACTGCATGCTAGGTAATAAAGCGAAATCCCCCGCCGGGCCAGTGGCCCGACGGGGGATCGTCGCCAAAAGCGTGACTCAGAACATCGACCGGATCGGGTCGAACAGTCCGCTCAAGTGGCTGGAGAAGCTCTCCGCGGCACCGAATAGCTTGCCTAGCACGGCGAGCTCGTCGGCCGTCGGCGTCTGGCCGTTGGGCTCGGTGATCGTCGGATTGCTCAGCGGGCCCGTGATGGTGGCGAAGGTAGCACCACCGATCTTGATGGTCACATTAATCGTTGCGACGCCGAGGTGGATCGTCACGGTGCCGTCGAGCGTGATGCTCTCACCCGGGCGGGCGAATCCGAAATGCAGGGTGAGGACGGTGTCCTGACCGCTGACGAGGGATTCGCTCTCCGTCACCGTAACCGCCGGGTTGTTCAGCGTGAACGTCGCGGTGGCACTCACTGAGCCCGGCGACGCCGTAAACGTCGCCGTGAACGTCAGCGTCTTATTGGCACTGCCCGCGAGACCGTTGGACAGCGCGCCGGTCGCCGACGCGGTGAAGGAGTTGGTGCCCGGCGTCACTGCAACCGTGTAGTCGACATACGTCGGAGCGCCGCCGCTGCCCAGGACCAGGACCTGGAGCGAGATCGTGCTGCCCCCGCTGCGATCGATGAAGTCGGCCGTACCGACCGCGGTGAGCGGCGTGGCCGGCTCGTTGGTCAGCGGGTCGATGGCGTACAGAATGAAGCGGATGCACGGCCCATTGAAGCTGGTACACCCCGTCGTCATCGCCTTGTAGTACCGGTGGTTCGTGACGTCCCACTGGAACACCGCTCCGGCGATCGAGTCGATCTTGGGGATCCCGGCCCCTGTCAGGTTCGAGAGCTGGGGGACGAGCGCCTGCAGCAGCGTCGCTCGCTCGAGCGTCAGGGCGAACGGCTGCCGCGCGCCGAGATCGGGCTTGGTCGCGCTGTACAGGCTGGCCGGACCGAAAATCGCCGCAACCGGGGTGAGCTTCGCGCCGATAGTTGAGAAACTCGTGAACACGGGGGAGGTGAGGGCGCTGTCGGCCGCTGAGACGGCCGCGGCTGTGCCCGCTGGGTCGATGAGCTTGGGGGCGGTAGTCTCGCTACACGCGGCCGCGAGAACAGCGAGGGTGGCGCCACAGGCGATCCGCCGCCACAGCTGAGGATGAGTCATTCGGCTGCCTCCAGGGATTTTGGATGCCGCGGCGGGCGCTTCGCGGGTCCCTCAAGTATTCGTGTCGCATAGGACAGGGAGGTGTGACCGCCCTCACTCCGCCCTTGGTCAGGCGATCAGGCCACCGCCGAGGAGTCGCCCGGACTCGTCGTACAGCACTCCGGACTGGCCCGGCGTGATCGCCCGCACCGGCTCGGCGAGGTGCAGCTCCAGCCCTCCCCCGTGGGAAGCAGCAATCGTGCCGGGAACCGCCTTCGCGCGATAACGGCACTGCACCCACACATCGGCCCCGGCGGCGAGGGGCTCGGCCAGCCAGTTGACCTCTTCCAGTGACACAGTGTGTCCAAACAGATCGTTGCCCCGGCCGATCACCACCTCCCGGGTCTCGGGTCGGATATCTACGACGTACATCGGATGGGCGAAGCCGCCGGGGAGGCCCCGGCGTTGCCCGATCGTGTACCGGGCAAACCCGTCGTGCTCGCCGACCACCTCGCCGCCTACGGTGACGAGCGGCCCGGGGGCGAGAGCGGGCGTGTCGGCGGGTAAGCGCTGCTCGAGCACCGCCACGTAGTCGTCGTCGGGCACGAAGCAGATCTCCACCGACTCCGGCTTCTCGGCGGTGACGAGGCCGAGCTGGCGCGCCACGGTCCGCGTCTCCCGCTTTGTCAGCGCGCCAACGGGGGCCAGCATTCGGCCCACGACCGTGCGATCGATGCCCCAGAGGAAATACGACTGATCCTTTTGGGGGTCGCGGCCCCGGTACAGAGCGCCGTCTTGGGCGATGACGTAGTGGCCGGTCGCGATGGCGCCGCAGTCCAGGGCTTCGGCGTGGGCCAGGAAATCGCGGAACTTGGTGAACGAGTTGCAGCGCACGCAGGGGATCGGCGTGCGCCCTCGCGCGTACTCCGAGACGAAGTTGTCGATCACGTCACGCCCGAACCGGGTCTCGAGGTTGAGCACGTAGTGGGGGATCCCGAGTCGGTGGGCGACGAGCTTGGCATCGGTGATGGAATCGAGCGAGCAGCACGGCCGAGCCGGGACCTGGTCCCCGTAACAGAACAGCTTCATCGTCGCGCCGATGACCTCGTACCCCGCTTCCACCAGCAGGGCCGCGGCGACGGAGCTGTCCACTCCCCCGGACATCGCGACAAGCACTCGGTTCTTCACTCGACCCTGCCCGGTCGTGGTCACCGGTGCAACACCGCGCTCAGGGACCTCACCTTCTCGACGATCCTCGGCAGCGCGGCGATCACCATGTCCACATCCTCCGACGTATTGTCCTTCCCAAATGAGAAGCGCAGGGCGGCGACGCCGAGCTCCCGCGGCACGCCCATCGCGGTCAGCACGTGGGAGGGCTCGATTGAACCGGTGCTGCACGCCGAGCCAGACGAGCACGCGATGCCCGCCAGGTCGAAATGCATGAGTAGCGCCTCGCTGTCCGTACCGGGAAACGACACGTTCGACACATGGGGTGCCCGCTCGGCTTGCCAGGCGTTGATCACCGCATCGGGGACCGCCTGCAGCACCCGCCGCTCCAGCTCGTCGCGCAGTGCCCGCAGCCGTGCTGCGGTCTCCGCGCGCTCGGCAGCGGCCAGCTCCACTGCCTTCCCCAGGGCCACGATCCCGGGGACGTTCTCCGTGCCCGGCCGGATGCCGAACTGCTGCCCGCCACCATGGATGATCGCCTCCACCGCCGCGCGGTCCCGCACGACGAGCGCTCCGATACCCTTCGGAGCCCCGATCTTGTGGCCGGACATAGTGAACAGGGTGCAGCGGACCTCCTGCAGCGAAACGGGGATCTTCCCAAAGGCCTGGACGGCGTCGGTATGGAACAGGACCTCGGCGCCGCAACATCGCTCGGCGATGCGGGCGACCGGCTGGATCACTCCCACTTCGTTGTTCACCCACATGACACTCACCACCGCCACGCCACGGGCGAGCGTCTGCTCGAGCACCGCCTCGTCCACCACACCCGACGCGTTGACGGGAAGGATGAGCTCCTCGCCGCCAAGGTGTCGCACCGCGTGGGCCGCCCCCAGGACCGCCTTGTGCTCGATCGCGGACACCGCTACGCGGAAGGGTCCACCGCGCTCCCGCGAGGCTAACGCCGCGCCGATGATCGCCAGGTTGTCCGCCTCGGTGCCGCCCGATGTGAAGATCACTTGGTTG
The DNA here is from genome assembly GCA_035635835.1 of Gemmatimonadales bacterium. Lineage (GTDB taxonomy): Bacteria > Gemmatimonadota > Gemmatimonadetes > Gemmatimonadales > GWC2-71-9 > 13-1-40CM-70-15. Next base: position 673 of record DASQAH010000327.1, on the reverse strand, counting down.
GGCTCGGCGCCGAGCACCTCTGCGATGGTGCGCTTGGCCTCTTCGATCCCGGCGCGCGCGGCTCGGCCGAACCGGTGGGCCGAGGACGGATTGCCGAACGCGTCCGCGCCCAAGTACGGTAGCATCGCTTCCAGGACCTCCGGCCGCACCGGGGTCGTGGCGGCGTTGTCGAGATACACCAGCCGCTTGCTCATGCGTGGCGGAATCTAAAGGCTAGAGGGACTGCACGCCAAGAGTGAGCACGTCGTCTACTTCCATCGTCTCGTAGGTGAAGAACGGCTCTCCGAAGGGCCGGCGGATCAGCGAGCCGTAGTGCGCTGCTTGCATGCGGATCAGTTCATAGAGATCCTGGCCGGTGGGGTGAATCTCTCCGGCCGCTTTCGCTCCGTCGAACTGCGAGCTGTAGCACCGGATCGCCTGCATCTTGGCCTCGAAGGTGGTCGAGATGTCCACCACGAAAGACGGCTTCACCGGGTCCTCGCGATAGGCCAGGGCGTACAGGAGCTTGAAGGGCCGGTGGGGTGCCACGCCAGGGTGGGGGTCGTACTTCGCCAGACCGGCCAGGTAGCAGGCGTCGCGCGCTGCCTCGGAGGCGACGCGGTGGTCGGGGTGCCGGCCCACGGGGTAGGGGAGGATCACGACGCGCGGCCGCAGGATACGCAGTAGCTCGACC
>DASQAH010000326.1:0-4146 GCA_035635835.1 Gemmatimonadales bacterium | reverse complement strand
TACATCACGCAGGTCGGGGATAGCCGCGCCTACCTGATACGCAACGGCGAGGCGGTGCAGCTCACCAAGGACCAGTCGCTGATGCAGCGCCTCGTGGAGGCGGGCGAGCTAACGGAAGAGGAAGCGGCCCACAGCGAGCGCCGCAACATCATTCTCCAGGCGCTGGGCCCGGATCCCAAGGTGAAGGTGGACTTGACCCACCAGGAGCTCCGCCGCGGCGACGTCCTCGTGCTGTGCTCAGACGGCCTCTCGGGCCAGGTGAGGAAGGAAGAGATCGCCGAGATCGTCGGCCGTTCGAGCGACCTCTCGCAGGCGTGCGACCGGCTGATCGCGCTAGCCAATCAGCGCGGTGGCCCGGACAATATCACGGTGATCGTGGCCCGGTTCGACGGCGACGGTCTCCGTCCAGCCGATGCGCGCGAGGAGGTTGGGCATCAGATCTACCCGCTCATCGATACGGAGACGAGCACCGAGCCCGTGCCGATCTACAAGGGCAGCCCGGCGCCGCTCCCGGCGAAGCAGGCGCGCTGGCGTCTGATCCTCGCGACGCTGCTCGCGGTGGCGATCGTCGCCGGCGTGCTTTACTGGGTCAATCGCGGTCCGTGAAGGCCCAATTCAAGTTTCTTTCAGGGGCGCGAGTCGGACAAACCGAAGCTTTCGCTAAGGCCTACGTCGGCCTCGGCCGCCACCCCCTCTCCGACGTCCGGTTCGACGCAGAGCGCGACCTCGACGTCTCGGCCCGCCACGCCGCCATCGTGCGCCGCGGCGAAACGTTCGTCATCCAGGATCTGGGGAGCCGGAACGGGACTTTCGTCAACGGCACACGTATCACGGGCGACACCCCGCTGCACGACGGTGACGTGATCGGCTTCGGGGCCAAGGGGCCGGCTGTGGAGTTCCGCATTCTCGGCACCGACGACGCCGTCACGGGGAGCACGGTGGCGGAGGCAGCCGCGGGGCGCGCGTCGCAGCCGCGACAGATGGTCCCTGCGGCGCACGCCAGCCCCGGCCCCCCCCTCCCCCCCCCCTCCCTCCACGTCCCCCCCTCCACTCGCCCGCCGCCAGGCGCACTGACGAGGAGGACCAGCACCGCCGTCCGCATCGCGGTCGAAGTCGCCCGCCAGACCAACCAACTACGCCGCACTACCAAGGTGCTCTTCGCCTTGTTGTTCCTCGCGGTCCTGGCGTTCGGGTGGATCCAGTGGAGGAACGCACGTGCCTCGCGGGAGTTGGCCGGCCTGCAGCATCGCGCCGACAGCCTCACGACTGAGATGAACCATCTCCTGTCGCAATTCCAGGACCAGATCCAGACGGTGCGGCAAGCCCTCCAGCAATCGCAGACGGAAGTGGCGCGGCTACGCGGCCAACTCGTCATCGCGGGAAGCTCGGGCGACGCGGCGGCGATGACCCGGTTGCGAGCCGAGCTCGACGACGCCGAGCGGCGCCAGCGCGGCATCGCCGGGGCGGCGGCGGTGGACTACCGCGCGATCTCGCAGAAGAACCAGGACGCCGTGGCCATGGTGATCGTCGAATTCCCCGGAGACGAACGCTTCAGCGGCACCGCATTCGCGGTGGACTCCCAGGGCACGATGGTCACCAACAAACACGTCCTGGCGGGCGAGGAGGGAAACCGCACGCCGCAGCGCATCGCGGTGAAGTTCTCCGGCTCCCGGCAGTGGTTCCCCGGCCGGCTGATCGGCGTTTCCGACAGCGCGGACGTCGGCGTGCTGAGGGTGGACATCCGCGGCGGCACCCCACGGGTGCTCGGCATTGAGCACAACGCGCTCACCCTGCAGCGCGGCGATCCGGTCGCGATCATCGGATACCCGCTGGGCTTCGACCTGCCGATGGAGGGGCAGTCGAGGGACGTCCAGAACTTCGTCGCCGAGCCGACGCTCACCGTCGGCACAGCGAGCAAGGTCCTGCGGGGTGTCGTGCAGGTGGACGGCTATGGCGCCCCGGGCTCCTCGGGGAGCCCCATCTTCGACCGCAACGGGCGGGTGGTGGCCGTGTTGTACGGCGGCGAGCGGGAGTCGAACGGCAAGATCATCTACGCCGTGCCGGTGGCGCACGTGCTGAGCTACCTACGACAGCAGGGGATTCGCGCTCCCTAAGCTGGGGTCACGTGGCCGAGCAGTCTGGGACCGCGCGCGCCAGTGGCCGCGGGAAGGTTACCCGGCTTGCCGGCCAACGTCAGGGCTCCGAGGAACGCGAACGCCACGGCCTCCTTCGCATCCCCGTCGAAAAACAGCTGGTCGAACGGCAGGATCGGCCGGGGCCGCACCCGTGCCGCCAACCACGCTACTAGCGTTGCATTGCGCGCCCCGCCTCCCGAGATCACGAGCTCATCGTCCTTTCCGGCTGGTGTCCACCGCTCGATGGCGCGCGCGATCGTTTCGACCGTCAGGGCCGTCGCCGTCGCCACGGCGTCGTTGTCGGAGCCGCCTTCCTTCGTGCTGAGCTCGATCAGCCGATCTGCATAGGCGATGCCGAAGCGCTCCCGCCCGGTGCTCTTGGGCGGCGGCCGGTCGAAGTACGCATCGGCGAGGAGCGTGTCCAGCGTCCTGGCCGCCGGTTTGCCGCGACGCGCCCGTTCGCCGTCCCGGTCGTGCGTGGCGCCGGGGTCGAGCCGGCGCGTCACGGCGTCGATCACCGCGACCCCCGGCCCAGTGTCGAACGCGAGCGCGCCTTCCGTCACGCCGCGGCGCGGCACCCAAGTCACGTTCGCCATCCCGCCGATGTTGAGTAACAGGCGGCCCCGGGCCTCGTGGCCGAAGAGCATCACATCCGCCAGGGGCACCAGCGGCGCGCCTTGCCCGCCCGCCGCCACGTCGCGAGCGCGGAAGTCGCTCACCACCCGCACCCCGACGCGCTCCGCGAGAACCGCGGGGTCGCCGAGCTGCAGCGACGCGCGCCCTGGCTCGTGCCAGACCGTCTGCCCGTGAGAGGCGATGAACGCGAGGTCGCGGGGACCGACGTGCGCCGTAGCGAGCAGTTGCAGCACCGCGCCAGCGAATCGCTCGGCCAACGCGACGTGCAGGATGGCCAGCTCCTTCGCGCCGCCGCGGGCGATCGTCTCGATGATCTGGCCGCGCTCTGCCGCCGTGTAGGGTTCCTGGCGGAACGCGACCAGCGCTGCCGCGGGTGGCCGCTCGACGAGCCGGACGAGCGCCGCCGAGACCCCGTCCAGCGAGGTGCCCGACATCAGGCCGACGGCGAGGCCATCGCTCATCCGCGGGGGACGCGCGGGGGATCGCCCACCGCGCGGCGGACGAACCCAGCGGCCTCTTCAAGCCGGTGGCTCGCCTCGTCTTTCCCGACCCCGGCGACGAGCATCACGATCGCGAGCTTCACGCTTCCCCCCGCCGCCGCGATCGCCGCTCGGGCCTCGTCGCGGTCCACCCCGCAGCACTCCATGACGATGCGCTCGCCGCGATCGCGCAGCTTGTCGCTCGTCGCCATCAGATCGACCATCAGGTTGCCGTACACTTTGCCGAGCCGGATCATGGCTCCGGTGGTGATGGAGTTGAGCACCAGCTTGGTCGCCGTCCCAGCCTTCATCCGAGTCGATCCGGTGAGCACCTCGGGACCGACCTTCGGAAAGATCACCACGTCACAGGTCGCCGCCAGCTGGGCCGGCGGGTCGGAGCACGACACGAGTCCGGTCTTCGCCCCGAGCGTCTGTGCCCGAGCCAACGCGCTGCGCACGAACGGCGTCGTGCCGCTCGCCGCGATCCCGATGACCACGTCGTTGGCGCCCACGCGAGCTGCGTCAATCGCCGCCGCGCCGGCGTTGACGTCGTCCTCGGCGCCCTCGGCGCTGCGCACCAACGCCTTGGGACCGCCCGCGATGATCCCGAGGACCAGCTCGGGAGGTGTGCCGAACGTGGGCGGGCATTCCGACGCGTCCAGCACGCCCAGGCGCCCCGAGGTGCCCGCCCCGAGGTAGACGAGGCGGCCGCCTGCGCCGATCGCCGCGACGACTAGGTCGATCGCGCGCGCGATGGTTGCACGCTCCCGGCGCACAGCCGCAGGGACGCCCTGGTCTTCGGCATTGATCAAGTCCACGATTTCGAGGCTCGAGGCGACGTCGATACGCTCGCTGCGCGGGTTGCGCTGTTCGGTGAGACGAGGGTCGTGGAACGG
>DASQAH010000325.1:0-4114 GCA_035635835.1 Gemmatimonadales bacterium | reverse complement strand
GCTCGGGGGCGGAACTGGCGCTGCTCAACAGCTGACCCAGGCCGGCACCGTGATCGGCACGCCGGCCTACATGAGTCCCGAGCAAGGGATGGGGAACCAGGACATCGACGGCCGCAGTGATCAGTACAGCTTGGCCTGCGTAGTCTACGAGATGCTCGTTGGGGCGCCGCCGTTCACGGGACCGACCGCCCAGGCGGTCCTCGCGCGGCACTCGTTCGACCACGTGTCCCCGCCATCGATCGTGCGGGAGACGATCCCCGAAACGATGGAGGCGGCGGTGCTCCGGGCGCTCGCCAAGACGCCGGCCGACCGGTTCCCGACGGTAATCATGTTCGCGGAGGCGCTAGTGCAGCCGTCGAACGTGACCGGCGCGCGACGCCGCGCCACGCTCGCGGCGAGCGAGAACCGCTGGGGATGGGCAGGGGTGGGGAGGCGGCGACCGCTGGCGACCGGCGCCGTCGTCGCCGGCCTGCTCTTCATTCTCGTCGTGGGCTGGGCCACACGGTCGCGGTGGTTGGGCAGTGGGCGGCGCATGGCAGGGGGGGAGGGAGGGGGGGGCGGCCTCGACCCGCGACGCGTCGCGGTGTTGTACTTCGAAGACCTGACTCCCAAGCAGCAGCTTGGGTACCTCGCCGACGGGCTGACGGAGGCCCTCATTGCGGACTTGAAGCGGGTATCCGGGCTCGACGTCATCTCGCGCAACGGGGTTGGGGGTTTTCGGAACGCGGCTATCTCGGTGGACAGCATCACGCGCGCCCTGAGCGCCGGCACGCTGGTTCGCGGCAGCGTCGAGGAATCGGGTGACCGCTACCGCGTCTCGGTGCGTCTGATCGACGGATCGAGTGGGGCGGACTTCCGCCGCGGCAGCTTCGAGGGGCCGAAAGGGAGTCTCCTCCACATCCGCGACAGCGTAGCGGGGGACGTCGTGGACTTCCTGCGCCAACGTCTCGGCGAGGAAGTCCGGCTGCGCGAGGAGGAAGCGGGCACGCGGAGCCCGGACGCCTGGGCACTGGTGCAGCAGGCGCAGCGAGCGCAGAAGGATGGCCAGCAGTTGAGCGCGACCGATGCAGCGGGCGCGGCGACGCGCTATGCGCGGGCGGACTCTCTGCTCGCCGCCGCTGAAGGCGCTGATGCGAAGTGGGTCGAGCCGGTTGTGCTGCAGGCCCGGGGCGCCCTGCTGCGCTCGCGGCTCGAGCGCGAGCCGCTCCAGATGGACAAGTTCTTCCGGTCAGGTCTGGGGCATGCGGAGCGCGCAGTGAAGATGGAGCCGCAGAGCCCCGACGCGCTTGAGATTCGCGGCACGATCCGTTATGCCCGGTTTTTCCGAGGTCTCGAGCCCGATCGGGCCGCGGCGGAGCAACTGCTCAGGGCGGCTCGCACCGACCTCGAGGAGGCGACGAGGCTGAACCCGAGTCAGGTGGGGGCGTGGACGGTCCTGTCCCAACTCTACTATGCCACCCGCGACCGGGTGGCGGCGAACCGCGCTGCCCGGAGCGCCTACGAAGCGGACGCATACCTGTCCGGGGCCGACGCGATCCTGTACCGACTCTATGTCACTTCGTACGACCTTGAGCTGTTCGAGCCAGCCCTTGACTGGTGCGACAAGGGGCATCGGCGCTTTCCCGGCGACCCGCGCTTCGTGGAGTGTCAACTGATGCTGTTGCACACGAAGGCCAGGGATCCGGACGTTCCGGGAGCCTGGCGGCTGGCCGAGGAGGCCGTGCGGCTGACGCCTGAACGGGATCGCGCGGTGCAACAACTGGTTGAGCACGTCTGGGTTGCGGCTGTGCTCGGGCGCGCCGGACTCAAGGACAGCGCGCGTCGTGTCCTCGATCGCTCGCGCGCGAGCCCCGAGATCGACCCGACGCGGGAGGTCCTCGGCTACCACGTCGTCGTGCGGACTATGCTCGGCGACAAGGACGAGGCGCTGCGGCTGCTCGCGGAGTATCTGGTCGCAAACCCACGCCATCGGGAGGGGTTCCGGAACGTGCACTGGTGGTGGCGCAGTCTCCAAGACGACCCGCGCTTCAAAGGGCTGATCGGCACGCGGTAATCCCTGCCTCGAAGTGTGATCTGGATCACGTCCGCGGTGGTCGGGGGACTAGCGAACCCTGAGAACTCGTGAATATTCGCACGCCATGCTTCCCCAAATCCTCAGCCCGCTGTTTGCGACGCCGCTACACCTCCCGTTGGGCGTCTCTCTCGGGCTCACGTGAGCGCCAGGAGCCTGCCATGAGACGGTTCGGACTCGCTGTGGCTGTCAGCGCCGTTATCTCCGTCGGATGTGTGAAGGAGCAGCCGGTGCAGCCCCTGGGGAGGGCCGGCCCGGCGTACCTGATCTCGGACGGAGCGCACAGCGGCAACGCGTTCTTCTTTTTCCTGCCACCGCTCGTGCCCGATCCCAGCGCTCTCTTCCATGCCGGCACGTTCAGTTCCCACCTCTCGCCTGTTGCGGAAGTCTGCACGCTCACAGGTGACCCAGGCAGCGGATCACCCGTCGACTGCCTCCTGAGCGGGGTCAATCCAGTGCTCGTGTTCGGGCCCGCCACGATGGCCCTCGATGTGACGAACGGCCAGTATCAGGTCAACTGGGACACTCAGTCGCCCACGCCGCTCGACCCCAGCAAGTTCTATCGCATCACCGTGCGCGGCGCACGCGCAGGTACCATGCTCGGCTTCCTGGACGTCGATCCAGTTGACCAGGGCATGAAGAATCTGAAAACGGGCGAGGTCGTGCTGTTCCAGGACGGCCGCACGCTGCCGATCAAGGTGCGAATCGAGAACAGAGCGTTCTGCGAGAATGTCGGGACGGACTGTGCGGCGGCCACCGTCGGGACGGCGGGAGGGACTGTGTTGGCGGATCGCGCGGGGGTGCAGTTCCCTCCGGGTGTCCTGCCGGCCGACAGGGTGGTCATCGTCGAGCAGGTTCTCCTCACGGAGGGGGACCGGTGCCTGTTGAACAAGACCGACCTCCTCGAGTACCCGCCCTGCTATCGGTTCCGGACGGATCCGGGGCCCACGCCATTCAATCCACCGTTCGCGATTGCGACCATCTGCCCGGACCTGTCCGTCTTCCCGCAAGACACCCGGTTCCGGCAGCTCTTCCAGGACGACCAGGAGGAGGGACTGCGGGACGCGAACGCCGACTTCTTGCCCTGCACTCTAAGTACGAAAACCGCTTTGAGGGACGGATGGCATGGACTGTTGGCCCGCCTGATCGACGTTGTCAGGCCGCGTCCCCTCTTTGCGGCAACCGCCGTCATTGACGAGGGCGCCGGAGGGGTGACGCCTGGCTTCAGCCGGTTTGTGAACGCCGTGCGGCCGAGGATCGAGATCGTGGCTGGTCAGGGCCAGACGGCCGTGTCGGGCACTCAGCTGCCTGTGAATCCCACCGTGCGAGTCACCGCGACGCATTTCGATCCGAGGCTGTTCGAAAGTCCGCCCCCGCTAGCCGGGGTGTCGGTCGCCTTCACGCCGAGCGGAGACGGCGTGGTCGGCTCGCAACCCGCGATGACCGGTGCGAACGGCATCGCAGCCACCACATGGAAGCTCGCCACGGCGGCCGGCGGCAATACTCTCTCGGCATCAGCCAAGGCTAGGGGCAGCCCGGTCATGTTCGCCGCGACGGGGGTCATACCGGCGACCCTCATCGATTGCGGTGCCGGCGTCGGCGGTGACCTGATCGATCGCGGATTCTACGTCGCGTCGTTCCCGGGGACGCGCCTTGATCGCGCGACGCTGAACCTGTCCGCCCTGACCGCCGGCACGTACACGTTCTCCCTGACCGCCCGCAGCGGCACCTATAGTGGTACCGTGCTGGGTACCGCGGCCGCGACGGTCACGCTGACGGCCAACGACCTGGCCAACGTGGCGACGACGTTTACCTTCCCGTCGCCCGCGGTGACGCAAGGCAGCACCGTCACCTTCGCGGTAGCGCAGACGGCCGGCCCGACGGGGGCGGAGGTCTTCTACGCAGTGCCTCCGACCGGGGATCCGGCCTGCCCGGTAGTCCAAACCAACGGCACGACGCCTCCGCTCGACACCTTCCGCCGCCAAGGCGTCAACGTGAAAATCGAGGGCGGCGCACCGGTGATACCTTAACGCTGACCGCTTC
>DASQAH010000324.1:0-4638 GCA_035635835.1 Gemmatimonadales bacterium | reverse complement strand
GGGGGGGGGGTGGAGGAGCTGAAGCATGTGGCGGCCGCGACCGCCCTCGTGCGCGCCATCCGCCGGCTGGGGCACCGGGCCGCGCAGCTCGACCCGCTGGGGTCGGCTCCGCCGGGCGACCCCGCCATCGAACCGGGCCCGCTCGGCCTGACCCCTGACGTGATGGCGCGAATTCCGGCGGAGGTGCTGCGCATCTATGTGCCTGGCGCCACACTCGGCGAGGCGCTGCCGCGCCTCCGGCAGACCTACTGCGGTACCATCGCCTACGAAGTCGAGCACATCGCGAGTCACGAGGAGCGGGTGTGGCTGCGCCAGGTGATCGAGTCAGGCGAGCATCGCACGCCGCTCTCGGCCGCAGAGAAGCGCGAGCTGCTCGCCCGCCTCACCGCCGTGGAGCAGCTCGAGCGCTTCCTGCACAGGGCCTACCTCGGCCAGAAGCGCTTCTCCATTGAGGGGCTCGACGCGGCCGTGCCGATGCTCGATGAGGTCCTCGAGCTCGCCGGCCGGGCCGGCGCCCGGAAAGTAGTGCTGGGCATGGCGCACCGCGGGCGGCTCAACGTGCTGGCACACGTTGTCGGCCTGCCCTACGAGACGATCTTCGCCGAGTTCGAGGGCGGCCGCCCTGTCGAGGAAACGCTGACCCCGGAAGGCGGCACCGGCGACGTGAAGTACCATCATGGCGCCGAAGGCGTCTACCAGACCGCGGCCGGCACTCAGGTGACCGTGGCGTTGTCCCCCAACCCGAGTCACCTCGAGGCCGTGAACCCGGTGGTCGAAGGCCGGGCACGGGCCGATCAGACGACGCGCCGCGGCCCGGAAGCGCACCATGACCCGGTGGTGGCGGTGCCCGTGCTGATCCACGGGGACGCGGCCTTTCCGGGCCAGGGGGTCGTGGCCGAAACGTTCAACCTCGCGCGGCTGACGGGCTACGCGACCGGCGGCACGATCCATCTGATCGGCAACAACCAGGTGGGCTTCACCACCGACCCCCGTGAGGGCCGCTCGACCGATTACTCGAGCGACCTCGCCAAGGGGTTCGACGCCCCGATCATCCACGTCAACGCCGACGATCCGGAGGCCTGCCTCGCAGCGGTACGGCTTGCGATGCTGTACCGGGACAAGTTCCACGCCGACGTAGTGATCGACCTGGTCGGCTACCGGCGGTACGGCCACAACGAAACCGACGAGCCGGCCTACACCCAGCCGCTGATGTACGAGCGGATCAGGCAGACGCCCACGGTGCGGCAGAAGTATGCCGAACAGCTGGCACGCGAGGGACTGGTGGACGCGGCGGCCGCTGAGGCGGAGGCCGCGGCCACCACCGAGCGGCTGGCGCAGACGCAGCAGGCACTGAAGGCGAGCTTGGCGCCCGGCACCAGAGAGAGGGAGAGGGGGGGGGGCGGAGGCCGGACGAGCAGCGGCGGTGAGGAGCCACAGCGGATAGTCCACAAGATAATGGCCGAGCCCGAAACCGCCGTGCCGGCGGAGGTGGTCCGGGAACTGAACGAGCAGCTGCTCGCGGTGCCGGTCGGCTTCACGGTGAACCCAAAGCTGAAGAGACAGCTCCAGCGGCGGCGCGAGGGGCTGGTCGGAGCCATCGATTGGGCGCACGCCGAAGCGCTGGCGTTTGCCTCCTTGCTCACGGAGGGAACGCCGATCCGGCTCACAGGCCAGGATACCGAGCGCGGCACTTTCAGCCAGCGCCATCTGGTGCTGCACGACGCTGCCACCGGCGCGCGCTGGGCCCCGATTCAGCACCTGCCCAAGGCCCGCGCGCCGCTCGAGCTGCACAACTCACCGCTGTCGGAGTTCGCGTGCGTGGGCTTCGAATACGGCTATGCGGTAGCGGCGCCCGAAGCCCTCGTGCTGTGGGAAGCGCAGTTCGGCGACTTCGCCAACGGCGCCGAAGTGATCATCGACCAGTTCATCTTCTCGGGGCTCGCCAAGTGGGGCCAGACCTCACGGCTGACGCTACTGCTGCCACACGGCTACGAGGGCCAGGGACCCGAGCACTCGAGCGCCCGACTGGAGCGCTTCCTCGCGCTTGGGGCCGAGGGGAATATCCGCGTCGCCAACTGCACCACGCCGGAGCAGTACTTCCACCTGCTGCGTCGTCAGGCACGGCATCCCGAGCTGCGTCCGCTCGTCGTGATGACCCCAAAGAGCCTGCTGCGCCTCCCCGCAGCTGCCTCGTCCCTCGCGGACCTGACGGCGGGAGGCTTCCGTGCGGTGCTCTGGGACGCCGAGCGACCCCAGCTCGACCAGATCACGCGCGTCCTATTGTGCAGCGGCAAGGTGTACTACGACCTGATGGCTTCGCCGCGACGCGCGGCGACGCCCCACGTGGCCATCGGCCGGGTGGAGCTGCTCTACCCCTTCCCGGCGGAGGCCATCGGTCAGTACGTGACGCGCTATCCGAACCTGAAGGAAATCCTCTGGGTGCAGGAGGAGCCACGCAATATGGGGGCGCGCAAGTTCGTGCTCCCCAAGCTCCGCGATGTGACGCCGTCGAGCGTTGCGATCAAAGACGTTTCGCGTCCCGAGCGTGCCAGCCCCGCCGAGGGCTATCCCGCCGCACACCAAGCCGAGCAGGCGCGCATCGTGGCGGCGGCGCTCGCGTGAGAGCAGCCATCAGCTATCCGCCATCAGCTCCCAGTGTTCGGCCCCTCCTGTTCGTCGCTCTCGCAGGTTATGCGTTAGTCTCCCCCCTCCCCCCCCCCGGGGGCCAATGGGCCACCGCCGCGCCCCTCCCTGAGCGGTTGCAAGAGCTGCACGCCGCGGTGTTGCATGACCGGATCTATGTGGCTGGCGGGATCGACTCGACGAACCACGCGGTCGCCCGCGTCTACCGCTACGACCCGAACGCAAACCACTGGCAGCGCATCGCCGACCTGCCGGGGCCGCGGCACCACATGCCGCTGGCCGTGGCCGGCGACACGCTGTACGCGATCGGCGGGCTGCTCGGCGACTTCACCCCGGCGGCCAATCTCTGGTTGTACCGCGAGGACAAGAATGTCTGGGAGGCGCGCAGGAGTCTGCCGGCGGCGCGCGGCGCGTCTGCCGCCGCTGCCGTCGGTGGTCACCTGGTCGTGGTGGGCGGCCTTGGCCCAGCGCGGTTCGCACTCGCCGACTCGTGCGCGATCTACGACCTGGCGACGGACCGCTGGCACGCTGCTGCACCACCGCTCACGCGGCGCGACCACTTGGCCGCCGCTACCGCGGGTGGGATCGTCTACGCCATCGGCGGGAGGCCGGTGAACCCCGACGCCAATTATGATCGGGTCGAGGCGTTCGATCCCGCGTCGGGCCGCTGGACCGCACGGGCACCCATGCCCTCGCGCCGGGGCGGACTCGACGCCGTCATGCTGGAGGGGAGGATCCACACCTTTGGCGGTGAGTCGCGCACCGGCACGTTCGCCAATCACGAGGTATACGATCCTGCAACCAATCAGTGGAGCCTCGCCCCAGCACTCCCCACCCCGCGCCACGGGCTCGCGGTGGCGGCGGTGGGCCGACGGATCTACGTGATCGGCGGCGGGCCACAAGCCGGATTCGCGCAGACGGATGTGGTGGAGGTGTTCACTCCGTGAGCGCGGTCGGGGCTCGCCCGCTGTGGCACGGCCCTCTGCCCCCTCTGAACGTCCGCGCGGCCGTCCGCTGGCTCGGGGCCGCCGCGCTTGCCGCAGCCTGCGCGCGGGCCGACACGGGAGGTGCCATGGCCTTTACCCTCGCCAGCACAGCATTCGGCGCTAACGCCCCGATCCCGAAAAAGCACACCTGCGACGGCAGCGACGTGTCGCCGCCGCTCAAGTGGGGCGGCACGCCGCCCGGCACCAAGACGTTCGCGCTGATCAACGACGATCCGGACGCCTCACGGCCTGGAGGCTGGGTGCACTGGATACTCTACGACCTCCCGGGAGGTCGGGTGGACTTGCCAGAGAACATCCCGAAGCTGGAGTCGCCCAGCGCGCTCGGCGGTGCCCGGCAGGGCAAGAACGATTTTGGCAAAATCGGCTTCAACGGCTCCTGCCCACCGCGGGGCAAGCCGCACCACTACCACTTCCGGTTGTACGCCCTCGACGCCGCCCTCAACCTTAAGGCAGGCGCCACGAGGCCGGAGGTCGAGCGGGCCATGCAGGGGCACGTTCTGGGAATCGCGGAGATCATCGGGGTCTACGAAAGGCACTAGGAGCCATGCCTCCGGCCCTCACCCTCGCACGCTACGCCGTCTTCGCCGCCGTTGCGCTCGCGGCGATCGCCGGCATCGCCTCGTGGCTGGTACGCGAGCGGCGTGTCTCGCCCTTCGGTCCCCTCGGCCGCGCGCTGCGGAGCGCGAGCGACCCGTTCCTCCTGCCGGTTGAGGCCCGGCTACTCCGCATGGGTGGCAACCCCCGGCATGCGGGGTGGTGGCTGGTCGTGGGGGTCGCGGTGATCGGACTCCTGTGCCTCGCGTTGATGGGCTGGGTCGTCGGCGCGTGGTTCACGCTCTCCTCCGCGGTCCGGTACGGCCCTCGGGGGATAACGTTCGTGATCGTCACTTGGACCTATGCTGTGCTGGTCGTCGCGCTGTGGGTGCGGGTCATCGGCTCGTGGTTCGGGGCCTTCCGCTACAACCGTTGGGTCCGGCCCGCCTACTTC
>DASQAH010000323.1:0-3479 GCA_035635835.1 Gemmatimonadales bacterium | reverse complement strand
CAGCTTGCGCCGAGCAGCCACCATGCCTGACTGGACCGCATGGCCGTTCCCGCCCGAGGACCCATATCCCTCCTACCACGCCGCCAGAGCCAACGCCCCCGTCCAGTTCAACGACGCGCTTGACTGCTACCTCGTCCTCTCCTACGAACACGCCGTGACGGTGCTCCGCGGACCGGAGTGGAGCTCCGACCCGCGAAACAACCCGGCGCTACTGGCCGCGCTCGGCGGACCGGGGCCCGTATCCCAGCTGTGGTCAAGGTCAGTCCTGATGAGCGATCCGCCGACCCACACGCGCCTGCGGACCGCCGTAAACCGCTTCTTCACCCCGCGCGCCGTGGAGGCCATCCGAGCACGGGTGGCGGCGATCGTCGACGCCGCCTTCGGGCCCTTGATCGAGGGGGAGTCGGTCGAGGTCATGGAGGAGCTCGCTTACCCGATCCCGCTCGCGGTCATCGCCGAGCTCTTCGATGTAGGCATCGAGGGCGCAGACCTGCTGCGTACCGAAACGCCGACGATGGCCCGCATGCTCGAGCTCGACGCGACTCCAACGACGCTCGAAGCGGCGAGTGCCGCCGCGATGACACTCATGCTGTTCCTCGTCCCGATCGTCGCCGACCGGCGCCGCAACCCCGGCAGTGACCTGTTGAGCGCACTCGTCCAACCCCAGGACGGCGCAGTCTCGCTGGAAACCGACGAGATCATCACGATGTGCCTGCTGCTCCTCGCCGCCGGGCACGAGACCACCGCCAACCTAATCGGAAACGGGACACTCGCCCTGCTCGGCCACCGCGACCAGCTGACCTGGCTCCACACCCATCCCGAACGGGCCCGCCAGGCAGTCGCGGAGCTCCTGCGCTACGACAGCCCCGTGCAGCTCGCTTCACGCATCGCCCGCTCGGACCTCTCGCTCGGCAACGTCCACGTGCGCAAGGGCCAACCGGCCTTGATCGCCCTCGGAGCCGCCAATCGTGACCCCCACCGCTACACCAACCCCGACACGCTCGACCTAGCCCGCCCAGGGCCGCCGCACCTCGCCTTCGGCAACGGACCGCACTACTGCGTCGGCGCCGGGTTAGCCCGCCTCGAAGCCGAGCAGGTCTTCAAGCGCCTCGCCCGCGCAGCCATGACTTGGAACACCGACAGCTACTCAAGCGAGAGAGACCGATCGCGCACATTCAGGCGGCTGCGCTCGCTACACATCTCAACCCGCCCCGCCGGTAACGAGCAGAGTCTCGACGCCATCGCCGCCTCATGACGCCGCACCTCTCCTCTCAACCCTGAGTCAGCGCAACCCCACCGAGCCCTGCTCTCACCACCTCCATGTCCTCGCGCGAGGCTCTGACCTACGTCGATCCCCGAGCCCCCCGTGGTCTGCTCTACCGGGCTTACGTGAGCTTCATTGGCACGCGCCTTGCCATGTGGCTTTCGCCAAAAATCGTATGGAAGCTCGACCCACACCTCATGCGACTAACCGGCGGCCGTGTTGGCATGGGGCTCATGCTCCCGACCGCGCTGCTGGAGACGCGCGGCGCGCGTACCGGTCACCTGCGGCGCAACGGGGTCATCTACTTCCACGACGGCGAACGGGTGACGATCATCGCCTCCAAGCTGGGTGCACCCGAGCACCCCTCCTGGTTTCACAACGCCCGCGCGAACCCCGACGTTCAGCTCGGCGGCCAGCCGTTCCGGGTCGAGGTCGTCGATGACCAGGCGTCGCGCGCGCGGCTCTGGGAGCTGGCCGACCGCGTCTTCCCGCCGTACGCCACGTACCGCGAGAAAGCCGCCCGCGTCGGTCGCACCATCCCCATCCTCCAGCTCGTTCCTCGCTAGCAAAGAGACGACCGCCCGGCCCCTGCACAACATCACAGGCCTCGGACCCCCGCTCCCGCCGGGCGCGTCGTCGCGCTTGTCCAAATCGATCGAATCAGCAGCCCGCGGGCCGCTCGGTCAAGGGCCGCCCGCTACCCGCTGTGGACGAGCGGCAGGCGTCTCGCGTGATGCGGCCATCGCTTCCGCAAATCGTCCCCAGCGGGCGTGTGCGGCTCGGTCGCGGACGCGCTCGCATCCACGCGCGGCCTCAAGGGGTCGGTGCACCACCCCGAATGGTTGGAGGTTGTCATGTTGGGGTTGGGCATGTTGGGGTGGCGACCGTCGTCGCGGAGCCGAGGCCGGAGGCCGAGGCGCAGCGGCGAGGGTCGCTGCTGCGGCTCTCAGGCCAGGGGTGTCGTGCTGAGTGTCAGCCCTGCGGGAGCGTTTCGCTGAGGACCTCGGCCATGCGCTCGGCTGGTGTCATCCACCCGAGCGTTTGCCTTGGTCGGCCGTTGAGCTCGGCGGCGACCTGGTCGAGTTCGGCCTGGGTGACCTGGCCGAGGTCTGAGCGCTTGGGGAAGTACTGGCGGAGTAGGCCGTTGGTGTTTTCGTTTGAGCCGCGCTGCCAGGGGCTGCGGGGGTCGCAGAAGTAGACCTGGACGCCGCTGTCGACGGTGAATTGGAGGTGCTCGAGCATCTCTTTGCCCTGGTCCCAGGTCAGCGAGCGGCGCAGCTGGGAGGGCAGCGAGCCGATGCTGCGCCCGAGAGCGTCGCGGACCGTCTCGGCGCTTTGGCCGTCCGGCAGCGCCACGAGCTGGCAATAGCGGGTTGAGCGCTCGACCAGCGTCGCGATCGCCGTCGGGCGCTTTCCGAGCAGAAGGTCTCCCTCCCAGTGGCCGGGGACCGCGCGATCTTCGACCTCGGCCGGGCGCTCGGAGATCATGACCCTTCCGGGGATCTGCCCCTGTCCCTGCCGCTTAGGCCGCGCTCCCCGCGGCCGACGCACGCGCCGACCGCTCCTGAGGTGCGCGCACAACTCGCGACGCAAAGCGCCGCGCGACTGGACGAACAGCGACAAATAGATCGTCTCGTGCGAGACCCGCATCTCCTCATGATCACCATAGGTGCGGCGCAACCACTGCGCGATCTGCTGCGGCGACCACCGGCGCTCGAGCTTCTCTTCAACGAGCGCACGCAGAAACGGGTTGAGCGCGAGCTTCGACGGCTTGGGCCGCCGCGCACGCTCCCACGCAACAGCGTCGGCGCGCTGCGCGCGATAGCGCGCCCGACCGCCATTGCGCTCGACCTCTCGCGCAACCGTCGTGTGAGACCGACCGATGGCCCGGCCGATCGCCCTAAACCCGTCGCCGCGAGCCAGCCCGCGCGAGATCTCCTCACGCTCTCCCGTCGACAAACAGCGCTCAGAACGCTGGCGCGCCGGCGGCCTCACCCCACCGGTCCGCCCGACACAATCGCGCACATACGGCAGCGAGGTCCCCAACTCGCGCGCGATCGCCCGCGCCGAGTGGGCCTGCCCCCACAACTCCCAAACGCGCTCCTCCACGCCCTCCGGCATCTGACGCCCCATCGCGACCACCACTTACGCTCGACGGGCAGCCAACCAAGCCGCCCGGATGTTCAGGCGGTGCGCCGATCACCTGAGACCACCC
>DASQAH010000322.1:0-3017 GCA_035635835.1 Gemmatimonadales bacterium | reverse complement strand
GTGTCGGTGTCGTGGAGCCTGACACTGGCTCCGCACCGTCGCGCCGCCGATATTGCCCAGGACCTCCACCTCCTCTGGCCGGGCGAGGTGGTGGGCACGGCCGGTGCCGCCGACGCCGACCCGATGCTCGTTCGCCAGGTGGAGGCACTGGGCTTCAAGGTCAAGGCGCACGGTCGCCTACGCCTTTCGGCGCGGGGTCGAACCGAAATGGGGACCAGCGCCGGGCTGCGCACGCTGGGCGAGGCGCCGTTCGTAGCGTTCGCCCGAGAGGGCGGGCCGGCCGCCGGGGCGCGCGGCGCCACCTACATCCGGATCCCCTGGGTACCCGAGTTGGCAAGCCTGGACTGGCTCGTCCGGCTCGACCTGCCGTTGAAGGAGGTGATCGTCCCGCGGCGCGTGAGCTGGGCGGAGGACACGTTCTGGGGGCGGCGGTACCTCATCACGCTCGGCTTCGGCGATGTGGGGTACGTGTCGCTGTATCCGCTCTACTTCGGAGCGCGGGACCGCGTCGTGCCATTGGCGCGGGACTTCTCCATGGTGCTGATCAACTTTGCCGACTCGGACCACCTCAAGGTCGATGAGGTGGTTCCTCCGTCCGCGAGTCGGCAGATGAGCGAGACGCGGAGTAACACGGAGGCGTTGCGGCTCCCGCTGCTCGCGTCCGAAGGCATTGCGCCACAAGTGCTGAAGGTCCAGTTCGCCTACTTCGCGGGGCGGCTGTCATGGCGGCCTATCCTGATTTCCGCGCTGTTCCTCGGGCTCGGGAACCTGACAGGGCCACTGGTCGGCGCACTGGCGAAACGGCTCGGTCGAACCCTGCGAGCGCGCGTCCACGTGGGGCGCGGCGAGGCGCCCGGCCGGGAGCGGGGCGCGATCCCGTCGCAGGAGGCGCTGGGACAGATCCGTCCGGGGGAGACGAGCTACGAGGAGGTCCTCCGGCTCTGTGGCCCGCAGGCTGAGGAGCAGGCCCGCTTACCGGCGGGCGAGACGCGGGCGCTGGTGTACCGCGGCCAGCGGGTGGTTCCCCACCGACGGCGGTCGTTCGGTTGGTTCGCCACGGTCGGCCACTGGGATGTCGAGGACCATGAGGTTCAGATTGACTTCGAGCGCGACCGCGTACGCGACGTCCAGGCTCGCGTCCGCCGGTCACGGCTGACCGAGCAGCCACTCGGGTGATCGCCGGGTGGGCTTATGGCTACGGAGCTTCCCCGATGCTGGCCACTGCGAACGAGGCTCTCCGTACTGCCGCGGCTTGGGCAAGGTGACCGAGGCCGACGCCCGCCTCTGGCATCCCTGGCTCCGAATCAACCGCGTCCTGCGCGCGATGCTGCACGAGCGCTGGAGCGCGGAGGCGTGGCCGCAGGTCAAGGCCGAGTTCAAGAAGGCGCTCGCGCTCAGGAGTCAGATCCGGCGGGCGGGGTGGTTCACCTAGTCGTCGTGGCCAGACGGCCAGAGAAGAGGCGCGAGCCTGCCCAGGAGGCCTTTCTACCCGAGTGTCATGAATGCACTGCAGGTCCAACAGGCCGCGTCGGCCATAGCGGACCAACCGTGCTGGACATACGAGCACGAGAGTTCGGGCACGTGGGGATGGTGCCCCTTGGACGTCAGTTCGAACGTGATCAAAACGCCGGCGGCGAGTCGTGTCATTGTCTTCAGCCAGCAATCAATCACTAAAAGCCAGCGGGTGGCAAGCGGGGGTCGGCGACGAAGACCTCCAAAGAGGCTGTGCTCGGGTTGCGCGCGATCAGCGCGACGAGGAACGGCGCCGGCGAGGCGCCCGTCCAGTCTTCCGGCGAATTGGACGCCCAGGCCCGCGGTCCGGCCGTGCTGGCCAGCGGTTTGGCTGAGTCGGCCCTGAGGGTACCGGCTTATCGTGCTCCGGCTTTGGAGGTGGTTCGGGCGTCTTCACGCTTCGTGGCGACGGAAGAGGCGGTTTGGCCCCCTGAAACCCTATTTTGATTTGGCCCTCTTGCCAGGTTGCTCTTCGAGCCTGTCGATCCGCTCTTTGAGTCGCGCTATGTCATTTAGGCGCTTCGCCTCCTTCCGTAGTTCGCGGGGGCGCGGACAGCAAGTGGGAAAGGCTTCCCGATCTCGCCGCTTCATGCGGACGGGGCTCTGTTCGACGCCCGCGACGATGTTGTCGCGCGTAAAGACGTGTGGGTTCCGCTGGCCTCGAGGGGCAGGAGTCGCGCCGACCACACAGCCGCACTTGCTCGCCAGGTAGCACGCGGAACGGCGAGTCGTCGAGGCGGATCTCGAAGGCCCGCTCCAGCGTGGACTGGCTCTCTGCGGTCATCAAACCTCCAGTCTCGTCACCTCTCTCGCCCGCCCGCTCGCTCGTCTTCGAACGCGATCGCGGCGGCGAGCTCCTCGTAGCCATCCGATCGGCCGGACTGCCACGAAGCCAATCCCTCGAGGTCCATGATCGGGCCCCAGCGCGGGTCGCCGTGATCCATCTTGAGGAGGGCATCGGTCCAGCGCTGTGCGACGCCCGGATCGAAGTCACGGAGGGCGGTGAAGTTGCAATGGCTGTACGGAGCGGATTGCCAGGCGCACCGCACGACCGCCGGGTCGATGCGGCCCTGCGCGCACTCGCGATCCCACGTCGGGCGGCCCATCATGCCGGCATCGGCGGCGTTGTCGTGGAGCGCGCGCAGCACCTCCAGGTCCCCCGCCGGGCCTGCCGCGTACGACCGGAGCGTCAGGTCGCGGTCGACATCGAGGCCCGCCTGCCGCAGGTAATACAGCGGGAGGATCGCGCCCCTGCGCGAGCCGCCGTCGCCCAGGGCAAGGCGTTTCCCCCGGAGGTCGGCCAGGCCGCCGATGCTGCTGTCGCACCGCGCGATCATGACCGTCGTGCAGTCCACGTCCACGTCGCGCATGGCCAGGACCTGGCAGTCGGGCGAGCGCGTGGCGCAGCGGACGTACGCCACCGGTCCATTCCAGGCGATGTCGATCGCGCGCGCGAAGAGCGCCTCGGTCTGTTCCTCATACGAGGAGAACAGCACCGGCACGAT
>DASQAH010000321.1:0-2062 GCA_035635835.1 Gemmatimonadales bacterium | reverse complement strand
TTGCCTTCGGCATTCCCGGTGCGGGCATGCTATCCGGAAGTTGTCAACGATTGTGAGACACTGTCGCGCCGCATTTAGTGTCGCGCCTCGACTGTTGACGATCGGCTTGGCGGCGTGAAACGGCTTGTTTCGGGGGATACGAGATTAGCGGCCCCCCTCGCGATCGTCGCTCCTGAGCCAATTGTGGAGCTCGCCGAGGGCCCCGCCAGGGCGTCGAACGTTACCGGGAGCGTTGGGCTGGGCGCCGGTGGGTTGATCCACACGGCGGCGGGCAGCGCCGGGGGCTGCGGCAACTGGCGCACGAAACGCTCGGGGTGAGCGGCATACGCCGCCGCCAGTACGTTGGCGCGCTGGGCGCGGACGCGCTCGGCCTGGCCATAGTGGACCATCGCCGGGGTGAGCAGCCCGATGCCGCCATGCCGGTGCGCCGTGTTGTACCAGGTGAAGAACGGGTGGCAGAAGGCGCGGGCCGCCTCGAGGCTGCCGAACTGGTCGGGGAACTCGGGGCGATACTTGAGCGTCTTGAACTGGGCCTCGGAGAACGGGTTGTCGTTGGAGACGTGGGGGCGGCTGTGGGTGCGCGTGACGCCGAGGTCGGCGAGGAGCAAGGCGACGGGCTTGGAGGTCATCGACGAGCCGCGATCGGCGTGGATCGTGAGCTGGGCGGGGAGGATCTCTTGTTTCTCACAGGTCGCCGCGATCAGCCGCTCCGCCAACGCGGCGCTCTCCCGATGCGCAATCATCCAGCCGACGGCGTAGCGACTGAAGATGTCCAGGATCACGTAGAGGTAGTAGTAGGTCCACTTCGCCGGGCCCAGGAGCTTGGTGATGTCCCAGGACCACACCTCGTTGGGGTGGGTGGCGAGCAACTCAGGCTTGGACGCCACGTGCCGCAGCTGATTACGCCGCTCGCGCACCTCCTGCGCGGCCGCGAGCACCCGGTACATGGTCCGGAGGGAGCCGAGGTAGCGGCCCTCGTCCAGCAGGGTGGCGTAGATCTCGGCCGGCGCGAGATCGATAAAGCGCGGGTGATGCAGCACCGCAAGGATTGCGTGGCGCTCCGTCTCGGCGAGGGCGCGCAGGGGCCGTGGCCGCGGCGCTCGCGGAAGACCGGGCCGACGCCGACGATAGACGGTGGCCCGGCTCACCCCGAGCGCCCGACACGCCGCCTGCGTGCCCACCGCCGCGGCCAGCTCCCCCACCGCGCTCAGCAACTCCCGTCGCTCGACGGCAGCGCAATCCCCAACGCCTCGGAGAGTTTTTTTTGGACGGCGATGATGGTCTCCGCTTGCTGCAGCCGCCGGGTCAGCCGGGTGTTCTCGCGTTCCAGTTCCGCAACGCGGCGCGCGAGCGGGGAGGGCGGGACCGCCGGGCGCCCACGCTTCTTGGGGCTCAGAGCGGCGAGGCTGCCCTCCTCCCGCTGCCGGCGCCACGTCGTCAGATGCGAGGAGTACAGCCCCTCCCGACGGAGGAGCCCTCCCAACTCCCCCGTGCCCGTACAGGCGTCGGCTTGCCGCAGCATCCGGAGTTTGTACTCGGCGGTGAACCGGCGGCGCGCCGTGCGCTCCGAGACCTCGGGGTCGGCCGGCGGGGTCGGGGACACGACCTGCAGGGCTGTGGGGCCACTGGTCATCGATCTGCCACTCCGAGCATCAGGCGCACCCTCCTTGCGAACCGCTAGCGGCCGCCGTGGGCGACTCGCCTTCTTCGGACTCGCCATGGCTGAGACACCTCTCTCCACCCTCTACAGTAATTCCAGGGGAGGTCAGTGTCTCACTATCGTTGGCACAGAGGGCGTTCGCCAGACCGTGGATATCCGTCGCTGCCTGTCTCGCGAACAATTTTCCGCGCCGTCGCGTTCGAACGTCTTTGAGGAGATGTTCGGCGAGCGGGTGGTGCACGGTGTGACACGGGCCCGCTTCTGGATCCCGGCACCCCAGACGGCGTCCTTGACGACCTCGAGATTCGTGGTGAGGTCGGCGGTCACGACCACCGGCGGACATGGGGTCCTGGACGGCCAGTGAGCCGGGTACTGCGTCATGTCCACCACGCCCATCTCGGA
>DASQAH010000320.1:0-2396 GCA_035635835.1 Gemmatimonadales bacterium | reverse complement strand
GATGTCGCTAGCCTCGCCGATCTCGTTCAAGCCCTGACGGAGATCTGGTGAGGGCGCTGCTCTCAGTCTCCGACAAGCGCGGTCTCGTCGAGTTCGCCCGCGAGCTGGCCGCCCTCGGCTGGGAGCTCGTCTCCACCGGCGGCACCGCCGAGGCGCTGCGCCGCGCCGGCGTCCCGGTGGTGCCGATCGAGCAGGTCACCGGCTTCCCGGAGATTCTGGACGGCCGGGTCAAGACGCTGCACCCCAAAGTGCATGGCGGCCTGCTGGCGCGGCGCGCGCACTCCGGCGACCGCGCGGCCCTTGAGCAACACGGCATCACGCTGATCGATCTCGTCGCGGTGAACCTCTACCCATTTCGTGAGACGGTCGCCAAGCAGGAGACCACCTTCGACCAGGCCATCGAGCAGATCGACATTGGCGGCCCGTCGATGCTCCGCTCGGCGGCGAAGAACCATGCGGCGGTGATTGCCGTGGTCGAGCCCGACGATTACGCCGTCGTGCTCGCCGGACTGAAGGCGGGTGGCGTCGCCCCCGATGTGCGGCGCGCCCTTGCCGCCAAGGTATTCGCGCACACGGCGGCCTACGACGCCGCGATCCTCCAGTACCTGACGCGCTCGACCGAGGAGTTGCCGCCCACGCTGGCGCTGGCGCTGGAGCGCCGCCAAGCGCTGCGCTACGGCGAGAACCCGCACCAGCGGGCGGCGCTTTACGCCACCGACGAGCCGACCGGCATCCGCCAGCTGACGCAGCTCCAGGGCAAGGAACTGTCGTTCAACAACCTGCTCGACGTGGATAGTGCGGTCACCGCGCTCGCGCCGTGGGGCAAGCGGCCGGCGTGCGTCATCGTCAAGCACACCTCGCCGTGCGGCATCGCGGTCGGCAATGCGCCGCTCGAGGCCTACCAGCGCGCCCTCGCTACCGACCGCACGTCGGCGTTCGGGTCGGTGGTCGCGTTCAACACCGTGGTGGACCGGGCCAGCGCTGAGGCAATGCGCGAGCTGTTCGTAGAGGTAGTCGTCGCCCCGCGCTTCCACGACGAGGCGGCGGCCGTGTTCAAGGAAAAGAAGAACCTCCGGGTGGTAGAGCTGCCCCGCCCCAATAGCGAGCCGTCCTGGGACTTCAAGCGGATCCGCGGCGGCTTCCTCGTCCAGGACCGCTTCGCGTACGGCGGCACCGGACAGGAGGCGCTGTGGAAGGTCGTGACCAAACGGACGCCTACCGGTGTAGAATGGAACGACCTCCGGTTCGCGTGGGCGGCCGTGGCGGCGGTCAAATCGAACGCCATCCTCCTCGCCAAGCACGAGGCGGCGATCGGCATCGGGGCAGGCCAGATGTCGCGCGTGGACGCAGCGTTCCTCGCCGTCCACAAAGCGCGCCAGCAGGGACATGACCCCAAGGCGGCGGTCCTGGCGAGCGACGCCTTCTTCCCGTTCCGCGACGGGGTGGACGAGGCCGCGGAAGCGGGCGTGGCGGCGATCATCCAGCCGGGCGGGTCGGTGAAGGACGCGGAAGTGATCGCTGCGGCCGACGAGCACGGGCTGGCCATGGTGTTCACCGGCATCCGGCAGTTCCGACACTAAACCAGGACAGGCATGAGCAACGCACCGGCGGTGAAGATTCCCGTGACGGCACGAGTCGTCTCCGAGGGGCCGGTCCCGATCGGTGTCCCGGAGCGCCCGCCCTACCCAATGGCGGCGGCGGTGGTGCTCGGCACGCTGCTCCTGTATGTCGTGACGCTGGCGCCGACGACCCAGTTCTGGGATACCTCCGAGTACATCGCGGCGGCGTACGCTCTCGGCATCCCGCACCCCCCCGGCAATCCGCTGTTTACGCTGCTCGCGCACGTCTGGGGCCTGATCCCCTGGGCCCACGGCTATGCCATGCGGATCAACTTCTTCGCCGCGACGACCAGCGCGGTGGCGGCAGGCTGCTGGTTCCTCGTGGGAGAGCGCTGGCTGCGCACCATCGTGCCGGCGCTGTGGCCGCGGCGCCTCGCTGCTCTCGCCGGGGCGCTAGCCGCCGCGACGGGGTTCACCGTGTGGAACCAGTCGGTGGTGAACGAGAAGGTGTACACGCTGAGCGTGCTCTCCATCGCGCTGATCCTCTGGCTCATCGTACGCTGGGACGACCAGCCGGCCGGCGAAGAGCACGACCACAACCTCCTGCTCATCGTCTACCTGCTCGCCCTCACCTCCACGAACCATATGATGGGCGTCCTTGTGGGCCCCGTCGTGGCGGTGCTGCTCTTCCCGCCCCTAATGCAGCGCCGCGCGGCAACCGAGGCCGGGCGGCGGATTGAATGGTCGCAGTGGCTCGTGTTCCTCACCGTGTTCGGCGTGATCGTCGCCACGGGGCTCGAGAGCGGGACGCCGCTCAAGCTCGCGCTCACGCTCTAC
>DASQAH010000319.1:0-2990 GCA_035635835.1 Gemmatimonadales bacterium | reverse complement strand
GCGCAAGCCGGAGGCGGTGAGCCACGTGATGTGGCGCGTTGTCTACGTGCCCGGGACCTTGCGGGCTCTCGCCCGCAAAGCCGGGCGGGTTACTGCTACTGCCGAGGTGAGGACCGCTGGTGCCTCCGCACGCGTCGCGCTGGCTCCCGACCGCTCGCGGATCCGGGCGGACGGGGACGATCTCTCGTTCATCACGGTGACCGTGCAGGACAGCGCGGGTGTGCCGGTGCCGAACGCTGAGCCGTTGATTCGGCTTCGGATCCGAGGTGACGCGCGCATCGTGGGCGTCGACAACGGTGATCAGATCAGCCACACCTCGTTCCAGGCGAAAGCAGTGCGGCTCTTCAACGGCAAGGCGCTCGTTATCGTCCGCGCGGGCAACCGGCCGGGGATGGCCACACTGACGGCGGAAGCGGATGGCCTCCCACCAACTACGGTAACGATTCGGACAAACTCGCGGCCTTGAAGACGGTGCGCGGCGGCCGCGAGCGCGAGGGTCAGGGCGATCGCGCACTGGGCCGTAGGCGGTAGGCGCATGGCGTCAGCGCCGCGCGCGGCGTTCCCAGAGTAGCCGCGACGCCACGCTTGCCAGACTAGGGACGGCCGACCAGGGCACCCGCCGGCCGAACGACCTGACGGGGTGAGACAGAAGCTGGGAGAGCGGCGTTTCCTCCACGAACAGGCCTCCCGCCGTCAGCACTCGAGCGATCTCGGCGAGCGCGCGCGCGGCACCGGCGATGTGGTAACAGGTGCCGAAGTCGACGACAAGATCGAAGCTGGCGTCCGGGAACGGCAATGCACGCACGTCGGCGCCGCGCAGCTCCGCTAGCACGCCGGCCTCCTGCACTCGCCGCCGCGCCTCGGCAATAAATCGCTCGTCGACGTCGATGCCGACGAGTCGGGCCGGCCGCAGCGCCCGAGCCAGCGGAGGCAGGGCGATCCCGCGCCCGCAGCCGACCTCGAGCACGCGCCCGCCCTGCGGCAGCTGGAGCGCCCATGTCATCGCCGGCACCTCCAGTATTTCCTGCAGCAGGTTGCGTTGTCCGACGTTGGGGAAGGGACGGTACTCCTGCTCGCCGGTGGTCTCGGAATGGGCGTCTGGGAGCGGACAAGTGACGGTGGTCATTGGGCCTCACAGGGAACGGGGTACGCCAGGAGGATCGCCCGCGCCTCTCAAGCCGATTTCAAGGCCGCGCGGTAGGCCGCGAGCGGTAGGACCGCCGCCAGCACGCCGGCCGCCACGACGAGACCCGGAGGCAGGGTCAAGGCGGCGCCCACGGCGGCGTAAAACCAATAGCGGGGGAACCGGCCCACGGCTGTCGCCGCGAGGTAACGACCGGCCGGGTAGCCGCCGAGTAGGGCGGCGATGCGCACGAGGCCGAATGGCAGGGGGAGAAGGGCGCCCAACGCAACGGTGAGAAACGGCTTCCAGCTGAACCAGCGGGCGATGCGGTGCGCCGTTGCCGACCGGTGGGCTGCGGCGCAGACGGGTGAGTCGATCACCGCGCGGAAGACGTGATAGTTCACCCACTCCACTGACACCGTGCCGAGGGCGGCGACTGCGGCCACGAGCAGCGCGGGGTAGAGCCGGCCGTACGCGATCACGATCGGCTCGTAGGAGAACGGCAGCAGGAAGGCCTGGGGGCCCTTGGCGACGATCGTCAGGGCGAACAGCGCCAGCAGGTCACCGAGCGGAGGGGGCATGGGGGACGATGCCCTGCCGGCCTCAAGCCGTTTTCAAGCCTCCAGGATGGCCGCTCGGAACAACCCGTCGCCCGCGGGGAGACAGAGATCAGCGAGAGCCGGAACCTTCCTGCAGGAGGAGTCCCCCGGTTAAGGTCGGGGGAACAGTCGGCTCACCCTTCAAGCAGATTTCAAGCCGTCGGACTGTCCCGGTACCGCCGAACCTGCCCCGGCGTGAGCATCTCCTGCAGGAGAATCTCCCGCTCGATCGGCGCTGCGAACCCGTAGCCACGCGCGTCGGCCACGAGCCAGCGATCCCATTCGAGCCTGTCGAGAGCCGCGTCTACCACTGCCTGCTCGAGGCCCGTCGCGTGGGCGAGCCCCTCCGCTTCGACTCTGCCTCCTTCCCCGCCGCCGCGCTCCAGCGCCGCCGCGGCGCCAAGCACCTGCTGCGCCGGTGTCGGTAAGCGGCGGAACCGCGCGCAGACGGCGCCGACCACGGCGGCCGGCAGGTCTCCGGGTAGCGTGTCCACCAACGTGCGCTTGGGGGCCGGCCAGCTCGCCGACTCGGGGGAGAGCCGGAATCCCTCGGCAACCGCCTCGACCAAGGAGACCGCGAGCAGCGGGATCCCGGCCGTATCGCGCTCCAGCCGCCGCACCAGCCGGTCTGTCTCCGGTGGGTCGTAGCGCGGCAGTCCCCAGTTGACGAGGGCCCGCAGCGCGTCTGTGTCGAAGCTCCCAAGCCGGATAGTGGTTCCGGCGAGGTCGCGGCCGATGCGGCTCCGGAGCTCGTCGAAGCGGCCCGCGCCCGGAACCCCGGTGGTCACCCCGATCACGAGCAGGACCGCGTGTCCGGCCACGTCGCGCGCGAGCCCAGGCAACGCTCCGGCGGTCTCTCGGTCGAGGAACTGCGCGTCGTCGAGCGCGAGCAGGAGCGGTTGCTCGGCGGCCGCGGCGCGGGCCGCGGCGCTCCACGCCGCCGCCACGGGGAGCGGGGCCGCCTGCGCCGGGAATCGCGTGGCGACGTCGGGATCGAGCGCGCCGAGACTGGCCAGCGCGCTCGCCGAGGCTCCGGCGAGACCAGGGGCTTCACCGAGCCCGCCGACGAGCAATCCGGTGAGGCCGCTCCAGGCCCGCGCCTCGTCTGCCGGGACGAGGCGCGCACGGGCGACGGTGGCATCATCGAGCTGAGCGCGCGCAACGATCTCCTCAATCAGCCGCGTTTTCCCTAGTCCCAGCTCGCCCTCCACCAGCACGAATTGTCCGCCTTTGCCGCTGGCACGGATGGCTCCCCACGCCGCACTCAG
>DASQAH010000318.1:0-2128 GCA_035635835.1 Gemmatimonadales bacterium | reverse complement strand
CTCACCGTCCTGGTCGAGCCCCCAACAATAGCCCTGGCCGCTCGCGGTGAGGGCGCAGGTGTGCCAGTCGGTCCGAGGGAGTTGCAGTCCGAGCCCCGGGCCGATGGGAACGGGACGGGGACGGGTAATTCTCGTCCCGTCTCCGATCGCGCCTAGGTTGTTGTCCCCCCAACAGTAGGCCTGGCCCGCGAGGCTGAGACCGCATCGGTGCATGCCCCCGACACTGACGCCGCTCCAGCCGAGGACGGTGACGGCCACGCTGTCGCCGAGCACGCCGAGCCCACCGGTGATCCACGTGGAGCCGTGATGGCGCACCTGGATCACACCATTGGAGACGACGGCGATGGTGGTGTCGTCCGAACGCAGGGGCACCGCTCCGGTGATGAGGTTGCCGTACCGATCCCACCCCTGGGCTGTAACCTGAGCGGTGTCACCGACCACGCCGAACAGCGGTAGCATAGCCGGGGCGATCGTCACGCGGGCAGGCGGCCCGGGGATGGCGGTCGCGATGAACAGGGCTGGGGGCAAGCCCGGCGCCACCGCGGCGCTGGTCTCCGCTCCCGCGACGGTGCCCAGGCTCCAGGTGGTCGTGACATGACCGGCGGTGTCCGCCCGAGCAGACGTAGGCGAGAGGCGTCCTCCCGGGCTCCGGGTGATCCAATTAACTGTGGCGCCGACGTCGGGAGTGCCGTCGCCACGCAGCACTTGGGCCACAAGGGGGATCGGGAGTGTTCGGGTGACAGTATCGATCTGGTACACGCCGGAGATTACCGTCAGGCGCGCCGTGAGAGGGAGGACGGCCCGCGCACTGAAGGACACGGCGGGCAGCGAGCCATACATCGCCACCACGGTCTGGGTCCCGAGTCCACCCCCGAGCTGCCAGAACGCCGACGCCAGGCCGGTGCTGTCCGTCGTCGTAGGAAGATGGGGCACGAGCAGCCTGCCACCCCCCGACGCCACGGTCCACTGGATTGCGGCTCCAGGAATCCCTCGGCCGCTGGCGTCGACCACTTGGACAGTAAGGGGAAACGGCAGCACACTACCGATCGCACCCGTCTGGGCGTTGCCTGTAATCAGCCCGAGCACGATCGGCGTCCCGAAACCCGGAGCAGTGACCGAGCTGCTACAGCAGATGCTCAACCCCGCTGCCAGCAGAGACAGAAGGCGAGCCGGGTGATAAGCGGACGACTCGTGTTCGCGCATCTGAAGACCTCGGGAGCTGAACCTCCCGGCGAAGCCCAGTGGCTCCCCGTCCTGGTAGGCCCTGCGCAGCGCCCCGACAAGCTTGCGCGCCGCGGAATTCTGTCGTTCGCGCGAATCGGCCGCAAGGTGCGCGCCGTGCGCCGTCGACTGGCGTCGCACATCGCTGCCATTCGCGACAGCGTGACGCCTGGGGGAGCGAGCGCCGCAAGGCCCGTTTGTCGCGGCGGCATGGCCGACCACGACCGAGTCCACCTGGGCGCGCCGCGATATCAACCACGCGGGTCGCCACCGATCCAGCACGTGAGGCCACCGCTCCAGATCGAGCTTGATAAGTGCACCGTTAGCCAGTAGTTGCCGTAGCCGACGCCGACCGAGCGGGAAGGCGGTCCGAACCCATGACTCGTGCTCGCCATTGGCTTGGCAACGTGCTAAGACAGCTCGCACGCTGGCGCGACGAAGCCATCCTCGCATATCACATGGGAGAGGATGGTCGGCTAGGTAGCGTTCCAACGCCGCGCGGAGCTGCGGCCGGAGCGGCACGGAGCGGTGAGACGTGGTCGTCTTGAGCCGCCGCCACCGATTTGGTCGGAAGGTCACCACTCCACGATCGAGTGAAATGGAGCGAGTCAAACCCCGCGGTCCCGACCTAGTTGCGTAGAGCGATCAGCGAGTACTGTCGCGCCGAGCCAACGCGTCCTTTGAGATAACCTAGAACCACGATCCGTGGGTTCTAGCGTACTTTCCCACGTGCAGCGACCTTCCAGCTTCCTTCCACTCGGCCGCGGCGGCCGAACGAGATTTCGTCGTGCAGGTTGACAGTCGGGCAGACATGGCTTGGCACCACCCAGACTTTCTCTCCGACGTGGGCCGGCCCATGGATCTCCACGTAGCCGTGCTCCTCATTCAGTTTGCGCAGGGTCCATGG
>DASQAH010000317.1:0-5364 GCA_035635835.1 Gemmatimonadales bacterium | reverse complement strand
GCCCCTAGTGCCATCCCTCCGTCTTCACCTCGGCCAGGACCGATTCCAGGGGGTTGAGCTCGAGTCGGGTGGGCTCCGCCGCCAGGCGCACCGTGCCTTCTGCCTCCTTACCGCGCACGGTCACCCGAACGACCACGTCGGAACCGTCGTCGAACACCACGCGTATGGGGACGGGCATCACGAAATCCGCCGGCACCTCTTCCTGGCGCACGCGGATCCGGAGGAGGTACTTCCCGTCCGCTTCCGGCTCACTGTGCCACGACAGGATGTAGGTCGGAATCGCGGTGCCGTTCACCCACTCGTCGAAGAACCAGTCCATGGAAATCCCCGTGTACCTCTCGACCACTCGCTGGAAGTCCTGCGTCGAGGCGCGACGTCCACGATACTCTTGGTAGAAGTCTTGCATCATCGCAATGAATGCGTCTTCCCGCATGGTGCGGAAATTGAGCATCATGTTCCGGAGCATTTGGAGCACCCACGCGCCCTTACTGTAGATGATCAGGGAGTAGTCCCCGGGATCGCCTGTTTCGGCCACGCGAGGCCCGAGTGCGATAGGCCCCGCGTCATTGCGCCGCGCGCGGATCTTGACGCGCCGGTCCCGCAGCTTCTTGAAGAACTTGTCGTTGTCCTTGAGCACGATCTGCATGTACCACAGGCCGGAAAACTCAGCGAATCCCTCGGACATCCACCTGTCCCGGTATCCTGCTGGCTCCACGCCGATCCCCCACCACTGGTGGGCCATCTCGTGCGCGCGGAACATCTCTTCACCGCCGCTCTCGTTCACCGTCTGGAAGGTCATCACCGACAAGTACATGAGTCCCGGAAAGGCCTGCCCATATAAGAACGGGATCTCCGTCGCGTAATACGAATGGAACAAGGGCGGCCCGTACACGTTCGTGAAGAACCCGAGGCTGTTCGCGACGTCCCCACCCACATCCGCTCCCGGGTCGTGCTGTCCGAGCAGCAGCTGGCTCAGCTGCCGGTGCCCATCGGTATTCATCTGGACCGTAACAGGCGGGATGCCGGCCCGAGTGATCTTGAACTCCTCGAACTCCCCCAGATTGAAGCACACCTGGTCCGCCGGCCGCTCCGTCACCCAATGGGTCGTCTGCACGTTGCCATCCAGGCGGGACTCCACGAGTTGGCCGATGCTTGCCAGACGGTACCGCTTCGGGGCGTGGAAGGTCAGGTCCACTTCCGCCGCCTGCGGGGGGAGGCCGTAGCGAGGGAACCACCACGTCGACGACTTGACGAACAGCCACCTGTCGAGCGCAGGAGGGAACCGCGGGTCCCTTTGCGCCGGCAGAAACTCCCGCATGACCGAGCCGGACCCGATTAGATCACCGTGCCAGGCGATCTGGATCGTCCTCGTCCGCCCGGAGTCGAGCGGCGCGCCCAGCCGGACCCACAGCGCGGGGCTGCCCTTGGCGCGGTAGAAGGTGTCCGCGCTACCCGTGTCGCTACTGACGGAATCCACTGCCAGCTCGGAGAACAACTGCAGCCCGACCCATCTGAGCCCTGCGCGCCGGGACGTCAAGCGGATGGCGGCCGTCGCGGAGAAGTCGAGACCCTTGGCGATCGTGGCCTCAATCCGATATGCCTCGACTGCGAGTGGCCAACTGCGCCCCTCCGGCACCGGCGTAGAGTCCATGCGATCCCCTTCACGCGGGAACTGCGAAACGACTTGGTAGCTTTGCCCCCGCTCGCGCCCGCGGCGGAGCAGCTCGACCTGCTCCTGCTTTTCGGGATCCACGACGAACATCAGATCCTCACCGCGCTCGCGCTTGACGTGTGCGAAGAAAAACCCGTTCGCCTGTCCGTTCAAGAGCGCCGTCATGAACGTGCGTTCCGCGACCGCGCGCGTCCGACCGTCGAGCAAACGGTCCAATGCGTCGTTCAGCGCCCCGGCGGCATCGCCGTCGATGACGCCCGTCTGGAAGGTGAGCTGGCGCTCCAGCTCGGCCGCGCTCGAATCGCTGAAGAGGAAGGTGGCGGCGACGATCCGGGAATTCAGCGCGGAGTCACCGAGCACGCGCTGCAGCTGTCCCCGCTCGACGACCGTGGGGGGAACGAACGAGACGGAACCCTGCCCGACGAAAACGGCACCAACCGTCCGCCCGGACACCGGTGAGGCGAGGTAGAGCTTGCCTTGCTCGAGGTGGAGCTCGATGGCGTCGCGCCGGAGCGTCAGGCCCTGCACAGCCGCGACGCGATCGCCGCGCGGCGCCAGGTGCCGCAGCTCCTCGAAGACGGACGTATAGGATCCCGCCGGAGCGAGCCCCGCCGTGCCCGCTGGCTGCACGGTCTTGGGCCTGGACACGGCCACCTGTTGCCCGGCGGCCAGAGCCGCCCAGGCGGGGGCGAGCAAGAGGAGTGGTAGCGCTCTCATGGGACTCCTCCCGAGACGAGGGATCGCTGTTGTTGCGTCCCCGCTGCAAGTCTTGGGCGAGCCATGATCGAGGTGGAATCCGCAGGCGCGTGGCGGCAACCCATTGCTGCGGCACAATCTCCACCCCTCGACGGGGGTGCGCCGTTAGCCTCCCCAGGCCCAGTCGCGCCGCGTTCTGGGGCGGAGCTGCTCCGGGGAGGCACCAGAATGAGGCAACTCGAGTCGGGGCGGAAAACCTTGCGTGCTAGCGCGACGAAAGAGCCAGGCTACTTCCTTACCGCGCCACCGCCTCGTACACCGCCAGCTCCTGCTTGGCCACCACCGGCCAGGCGAAGCGGATTGCCTTGGCGAGGCCGGCCTGACTCATACGGCGCCGCCGCGCCGGGTCGGCGAGCAGCTCGATCACCGTGGCCGCCCACACAGGGGCGTGATCCCGGGGGAGCAGCACCGCCTCGGCACCGTCCGCGATCAGCCAGCGGTACCCTGCGTTGTCCGCCACGACCATAGGAGTACCGCAGGCCATCGCCTCGAGCAGCGTGACGCCGAACGAGGCGATCCGTGTGGGACACAGATACAGGTCGGCCGAGCCGTAGTACTCCGGCCGCTCGGCCAGCACCTGGCCGACGAACCGGACACTCTCTCCCAACCGCCGCGCCCGCCACTCGTAGAACCGGCGCCAGGGGCCGTCCCCCGCCACGAAGAGACGGGCGCGCGGGTACTGGGCCAGAATCGCGGGCATCGCGGTGAGCAGCGTGCCCAGCCCGTTGCGCGGCTCGATACGCCCGAGAAACAGCAGCCGGGGACCCTGCGTGAGCGCGTCGGTCGGACGCCGGCCGTTAGGCTGGAAGAACGACACGTCCACGCCGTTCGGGATAACCTTCCAGTCCGCTCGGAAATAGCGCGACATAACGTCCACGACCGGCTGGCTGACGGCGATCGTCGCCGCGTGGCGGTCGAGTAGCCGCTGACACGGGGCCCGCAACACCCGGTACCCCGGCGAGTTCTCGAACCACGAGTGGAACGTCGCCACGACCGGAATGCCGGCGCGGACCGCCGCCTGGGGGGCGAGAATCCCGAACGTTGGGGCCAGGCCGCCATGCACATGCACGACGTCGTAGCGCCCTTCGCGGAAGCACTCCTCGAGCTGGCGCCGCAGGTTCCACCCCGTGGTGATTCGCGACACGCCGCCGTTCGCGTAGATGACGCGACTCGTCCCGATGCGCCGTACGTATGCGGGGTCGGGCCCCGCGCCCTGCATGCGTGACGTCACGATGGTGACGTGGTGCCCCCAGGCGAGCAGTTGACGCGCCTGGTTGTGGACGTGCTCCGGCACGCCGCCGAGCTGTGGGTAGTAGTCTTCAGCGACGAGCGCGATGCGCATGCGGTGTTCTCTCTCCTGTTCGGTTAGGGACGACGGTCCTCATTCACTGCGGCGCGGCGTACCGCCCAGGCTCACCCGGGCGCGCGCGACCACCTCGAGCACCGATTGCGGCCGCTCCTCCTGCGGGTAATGGCCCACGCCGGGCAGGCTGTCCAACGCGAACAGCCGCAACCGGCTGCGCAACAACACTACCTCGTCGGGCCCCACATCTCCATCGTGGCGCACCCCACCCACTACGAGACGGACGGGACAGCGGATCTCTTGGAGGTGGGGTTCCAATTTGTAACGCTCATGCCCCTCGGCCATCCTGAGGAACGCCTTGAGCGTCGCATCCAGATTCGCGGCCGCACCGGCGGTATACCCCGCCACGACGCTGTCGCTGATCCACGTCGTGTCACCCGAGGAGCTGATGAGGCTGCGCCGGATCATGCGCCGGATCAGCTTGATCCCGCCGAAGATCTTGATCCAATGCGCGAAGCGCATGGCGCGGCGGAACGCCGGCGTAGCCGCGGCCTCGGTGGGCCCGCTCTCTATGGAGATGAGCGCGCCTACCTGATCGGGACGGCGGAACGACAGTCGGAACGCGATCGCACCTCCGATCGAGTGTCCGACGACGATCGCATCTTGGACGCGGAGCGAGTCGAGCACGGCGGCCACGCGCTCGGTCTGCGCTCCCAGGGAATAGTCGGCGCGCTCTGGCCGGCTCGACGTCCCGATCCCCAGCGGCTCCACAACGATGGTGCGATACCCGGCGCCGGTCAGCAGCGGGATCACCTTGCGAAACCCGTAGGCCGAACCGAACAGGCCGGGCAGCAGCACCACGGGCTCTCCATGTCCCGCCACCACCACATGTAGCGACTCGGCGCGCCCGACTACTACCCGAAAATCCTGCGCGCTATCCGCGAGCAGCGCCGCGGCCATCACCAGCCACACGGATCCTCCTTAGATTAGCCTCAGTGACTGCGCGACGCGAAACGACTGAAGCACTGCTGCTAGACTTCGGCGGCACGATCGACGCGGACGGCGTGCATTGGGCGCCTCGGTTCTACGCGGGGTACCGCGCGGCCGGTGGCTCGCTCCCCTACACGGCGTTCGAGCCACTCGTCACCGCCTCCGACGTCGCGCTCGCCCGACTGCCGGAGATCCGCAGCCTCGGCTTCCGGGCCAGCATCGACGCACAGGCGCGGCTGCTGTGCTCGCGGCTACCGGCCCCCGAGCGGGCCCGCATCGCGCCAGCACACTTAGCGGATCCGTTTTACGCCGAGTCCCTCGCGGCCGTCGGGCGACACCGCCGCGTGCTTGAGCGGTTGTCGGCCGGCTACCGGCTCGGGGTCGTCTCCAATTTCACCGGCAACCTGGACCCCTGTCTGACTGAACTCGACCTCCGGAGGTTGTTCACCGTCACCGTCGACTCCGGAGTGCTGGGCATCAGCAAGCCTGACCCGCGCATCTTTCTCCACGCGCTGGCGGCCTTAGATACCCGCCCGGACCGGGCCTGGATGATCGGTGATAATTTTGCAGTGGACATCCGCCCGGCGGCAGTGCTCGGGATGAGGACCGTGTGGGTGGCGCCCTCCTCCCCCCCCCCCCCCCA
>DASQAH010000316.1:0-5978 GCA_035635835.1 Gemmatimonadales bacterium | reverse complement strand
GGGGGGGGGGGGGGGGGGGGGGGGGGGGGGGGCGACACTCCCGTGACGTATCTCTCGTAGGGAACCCACCCTCAGCTCTGGATCCCGCCCATGCTCAAGCCATTCCTTCAGCTCGCCGCCGTCGGTGTTATCGGCGTCGTGGTCTGGAGAGTCCTTTCCATCTTCATGCTCCCGCTGTTGGGAGCACTGTTGGGTATCCTGCTCAAGATCGCCCTGCTCGTGGGGATCGTCTTCCTCGTGATGTGGTTGCTGCGCAGGCCGAAGGACGAGCCAACCAAGGATGAGGAGGCCCCCGCCAGCTGAGCGGCGTGTCCGGGGGGGGAGGGGGGGGGGCGTCAGTCGGACACGCGCCGTCGATCCCAGGCGCTCGTCTGCCAGTTGTCGCGGCGCGGCGAGTCTTGGTGCCAGGCGGGTAGCGGTTGCAGCAGGTAGCGCGACAGCGCCTCTACGTAGGGCTCGTACATCTCCCGCAGCTTGACCAGTCCCGAGTCCACCGCCGGTCCCTCGGCGAAGTGGAAGCCGGACGCCGCGAGTTCGACACGCAGCTGGGCGAGTAGCGGCGCCGGCAGCCGGTCCACCGCGGGCGGCCTCGGCTCGGTCCTGAACACCTGCGCCAGATCCACCACCGCGTGGCGCGCCATCGCGAACGTGAGCCGGGCTTGGCGAGCGCACCCACCGCCCTCGTCCGTCTCGGCGCCGACCATCATGAGCGCGCTGGTATCGAGCACCGTCGTGAGAGCGGCCAGCCACGACTGGTTATTATGCTGCGAGCGAAAGTAGGCGAGCAGCGGGTAGGAGAGGTGTGTCTCGAGCACCTCCGCCGACCAGCGCTCCCATTCGCCCAGCAGCCGCTCCAGGGCTACAAGCCCGCCTGGCCCGCGGTGGCGGTGCAGCAGCTGGCCCGCGCTTGGCGGTGAACCTGCCCGGCCGTCGAGCAGAGAGATGCTGACCTCGCGCCGTGAAAACGCCTGGTAGAGCACCGGGAAGTAGCCGATCACGATGGCGAGGAATCCGAAGCCCAGCCCCGACTCGACGACGGTGAGCAGGCGCGCGAGGGCGCCGTGCGGCGCGACGTCGCCGAGGCCGAGCGTGAAGAAGGTGGTACCGCTCATGTAGAGGTCGGTCGCGAGATCCCCCGCGATGGCGTACTGCAGCAACCCGAACGCCGTCACCAGACCTGTCGCCCACAGCGCTAGCAGAAACAGGAGGGAGAGCGGACCGTAGAAGCTGAGGTACGCCTCGCGGCGGTTACCGGGGTGCACGAACCGCGCGCTCGCGGCGAATGGGCGCCAAGTCGCGCGGTAGAAGAGCCGCGTGAGTCGTACGCGACGGTTCACACGCCGCGGGAGCACCACTGTTTCGAAAGCGTCCCACAGCACAACGAGCAGCAGCGCGATGCCCGCGGCGGCGACGAGCCAGTTCATGCACTGAATGTACGGCTGACCAGAAGCGGGCCGCTGCGCCTTGCACAACCCCACATGTCAGGTGCGATGGGCCTGTTTGAGCCAGGAGGCAGTCTCCTCGGGCAGTTGCTCCTCGCCGCCAACCACCTGCGGGCCATGGCGTTACGCCGAACGTTGGAATGCATCGACGGCTGGCCCTAAATTTGCCCCCCCATGCCTGACATGACCGGCCGCTGGCAGGACTCCTGGACGTTCAGGATCGTGGATCAGGGCACGGGGGCGTCAGTTTCCGGCGTCCCCGTCGCCCTGCTCGACGACGGTGGGCGCTCGGCCGGCGTGTGGGTCAGCGACGTGGACGGTACGGTCCGCATCCCCAAGCATGACCGCCCACGGCTGCGGCTGCGCGTCGGGCTGCATAACGACGACGTGATTGAGCTCGACGCCCGCACCCTCCCCGACGAGCCCGTGCCGATCGTCGCTCCGCACGCAGGGGCCGAGGCGGCTGCTGAGCCATCCCTTCCTCCTCCCTCCCACGTGAGTGCGGCGCCCGCTCCCTTCTCCGATGGGGGCCATTTGCTGCGGTTCGCTCGTATCGGCGTGCTGCGGCCCGATGCGGACGTCACCGAGACGGCGGCAGCGGATCGCGCGCGGTTCGTCGCGGTCGCCGCCGACCCTAGCGTGATCCGCTACGCAGTGGTGTTCGAGGTTGAGCAAGTCTGGCAGTCGCTCGGCTCACGCGCCGGCGACCTGCTGTACAGCGTGTCGCTCGGCCCGGGGGAGGAAGTCAAGGTGGCGGTGCAGGACGGCCGGTGGCGTAAGAAGCCCGACGCGCGTGAGCGCCCGTTGCAAATCGTCGCCAAGATGGTCGCCGCCCGGCTGGTCGGGGACGGGCTCGACGTGACACCGCTCGAGCCGTTCATCGTGCCGGACCTCGCGGCCGCCGCGGCGGACACGGTCCGCTACCTCGACCTGCGCACGGTGCGGGCCGGCGAGGCGCTGCGACACCGCCCGCTCGGTGTCACGCAGCTCGAGGCGGACAAGCCGGCCGGCGCCACGGTCCGCACGGTGCGTAACATGCGCTCCGACGGCGTGCTCACCTACCATTTCATCGAGCCCGTGGAGTCCTACCGTGTCGTGGTGCGCACGCCGCGCCCGCGGCCGGCGATCCTTGTACCGTTCCGGCTGCCGAACATCGCGACGCGGGAGGTGGTGTGCCGCTTCGGGCATGCGCTGCGACGGGCGCTGCTCGACCGCGCGTTCTTGCCCGACATCGAGCAGGTCCTTGCAGCCGACGCGCCGCCGGCAGCTGCCGAGCGGCGCCTGTACGGGCACATCATGGCGCATCTCGCATACTACTCGGCCACGATCATCGCGGCGGGCGACCCGAGCGAGCGTTTCTTTGCGCTCGCCAAGCTGCGCGACAGCGAGGGCCGGGCGTTGAGTGACGTGATTGAGAACACCGTGGTGGGTCGGGTGGGGAACTACGTCGCGTTCCCACTGCGCTCGCTCGAGTACACCACGCCCGCGTGGCGCGCCGCCCTCGCGGTGGACACGGTGCAGCGCCTGCGCGCGTATCAGGAGAGCGTGGTGACGCTGCCGGTCCCCGGCGTCTGGCTGCGGGCGCAGCTGTCTCCCGCGGCCGTGCAGAGCGTAGCGGAGGAGGACAGCGCTGCCCAGGGGAGTCAGGAAACGCCCCGTGGCGGCCGGCGCCCCGGGCGCCGAGGGTAGCGCTCAGCGCAGGACGTCGATCTCCACGTTCGAGGGGTAGCGCGCCGTGCGATACACACGGTGTGTCCGGGCCTGGTAGTCCTCGGGCCGCGCCTGGAAGATGTTCGCCACGAACGTCTGCGGATTCCGATCGTACAGCGGGAACCAGGTGCTCTGCACCTGTACCATGATACGGTGGCCCTTCCGGAACGTGTACGCCTGTTGGTGAAGGTCCACGGTGTATGGCTCGACCTGGTTCGGCGTAATTGCCGCCGGGTGCTCCCAGCTCCTGCGATAGCGCCCGCGCATAATGTCGCCGGTCACCATCAGTTCATACCCACCCATCACGGCTCGATCGGCCACTGTGTCCGGGAACACGTCGATCAGCTTCACCGCCCAGTCGGCGTCGCTCCCCGACGTCGACGCGTACAGGTGCGCCACGACGTCGCCGGCCACGGTCACGTCCTCGGCGAGTAGGGGGGTTTGCCACGTCAGGACGTCCGAGCGGCCGTCCACGAACCGCTGGTCCTCCGTCTCCCATCGCCGCCACCGGGACGTCCTGGAGTAGGTGCGCTCCACCGGGCGAGGCCGGTAGGGGACCGGGTGCGCCGGATCGGAGAGGAACTGGTC
Source organism: Gemmatimonadales bacterium (assembly GCA_035635835.1). Taxonomy (GTDB): domain Bacteria; phylum Gemmatimonadota; class Gemmatimonadetes; order Gemmatimonadales; family GWC2-71-9; genus 13-1-40CM-70-15. The sequence continues at coordinate 2,238 of DASQAH010000316.1, read as the reverse complement.
GTCCCCCCCTCCCCCTCTCCCCGTTGCGGCGGTCGGGGCGTCGAACGACAGCGCGCCGTGGTCCTGGAAGTAGAGGTGCCGGTGCACGGCGTTGGCCGGCGGCCAGCGGTCGAACGTCCGCCACTCGCTGGTCCCGGCGTCGAACACGGTTGCCTTGGCGAATGTCCCGTCGCCCTCTCCCTTCAGCCAGTAGGCGAACCACTTGGACTGGAGCTCGCGGTAGTCGAATCCCGTTGCCCGGCCAAAGCGCACGTTGCCGAGCGCGATCCCGGAGTCCGTGAACCACTGGCCGTGATACCATGGGCCCATCACGAGATGGTCGAGGCCCGCGGTGTCGGTGCGCTCGAGCGTCCGGTAGGCCGCAAGCGGGCCGTACTCGTCCTCCTGGTCCCACCACCCGCCTACGAGGAGCGTTGGGACCGTAGTGTGGGTGAAGTAGCGGGGGAGCGCGTGGGCTTGCCACACAGAGTCGTACGCAGGATGCTCGGCGAAACGTCGCCACGTGGGCCAGCGGCTCGCGCCGACCGCCTGGGCGAGGGCAGCGAGGGTGGGGAAGGAGAGATACCAGTCGTAGGTGTCGTAGCGCGCCGGTGACGGCGTGATGCTGCCATCGCTCGAGGCTTCCATCTCCCAGGAGTACTCTAGGCCGTAGCTCTGCCGGAACGCCCCCTGGTGGAAGAAGTCGTCGCCCATCCAGGCGTCACCCATCGGTGCCTGCGGGCTGATCGCCTTGAGGGCGGGGTGCGCCCCGATTCCCGCCACGGCAGTGAGCCAGCCGGGGTAGGAGATGCCGAACACGCCGACTCTGCCGTTGTTGTTGGGCACGTTCTTCACGAGCCAGTCGATCGTGTCGTAGGTGTCGCTGCTCTCATCGGTTCCCGCGTGGCCCGAGCGTGGCGGCCGGTTCATGTCGAACGTCCCCTCGGAGCCGTAGCGGCCGCGGATATCCTGCACGACGTAGATGTAGCCGCCGAGTCCAAGCTGCGCCGCCCCGCGAGAAAGGCCGGTGGCAAACACCTTTGCGCCGTACGGCGTGCGGTCCATGAGAATCGGCAGTGGCGTGGTGACGTTCTTGGGCGCGACGATCACCGTGTGGAGGCGGACGCCGTCCCGCGCCGGGATCATCGTGTCGGTGGTGACCCACCCCGTGTCCGCCGCCTGGGCACGCGCGGTGGCGGGGGTCAGGGCGAGAGTAAGCGTGATGGCGATCACGCCGAGGGAATGACGCATGCCGCCTCCGGAAGCTGGCCCCGGAAGGATGCCGTCCGTGACCCGAGGCGGCAACCAGCCGTGACTGGCCTCACGGACATTCGGGCCTGACGCAAGCAATTTGTACCTCGTAGCAATCGGCGGCCGCCCGCCGGTACTGCGCTGTCCCTCCGCACTCCCAACGCCCTAGAGGAGAAGGAAGGCCTATGAAGGCCGCTCGTCTATTAGTGGTCGCGCTCCTCGTGTGCGCGCTCGGGTTGTCGTCCGCCTGCAGCGATCGCACGCCGACCGCGCTCCAACCCCCAGCCCCCTCGTCGGATCTCATCGGCTCGCTGCTCGGAGCGACGGGGTTGCTGAGTTGCTCGAACCTGCCCTACGACTCGACCACGCAGACGATCGGCATCGCCGGCGGGAGCCTCAGCGTCGGCCCGCACACGCTCGTTATCCCGCCCGGCGCTCTTACTAAGTCGACGGCGATCACGATGATCCTGCCCACGGGGCTGGGCGTGAACGCCGTCAAGTTCAAGCCGGCCGGGCTGCAGTTCAAGGTGCCCGCCTCGCTCAAAATGAGTTACGCGAACTGCAGTCTGCTGGGCATCCTGCTGCCCAAACGGATCGCGTACACGACGGACAACCTGCAGATCCTGTATTACCTGCTCTCCCTCGACAATCTGCTGAGCAAGTACGTCACGGGGCAGGTCAACCACTTCTCGGACTACGTCGTCGCGTGGTAATGCAGTCGTGACCGCTGTATCGATCCCCGCTCCCGGGCAGGCAGGTCCGCGCGCGCCGGTGCGCCCCGCGGCGGACTTGCTGCACGAGGCCCGTGCCCGGGAGCGGGCTGCATGTATTCCTGAAGCGATCAAGTGTTACGAGGCGACGATCGCCGCGGCCGACCGCACCGACGAGCGGGCGGTGTTGGCCGAGGCGTTGCGGCGTCTTGCGGTGGTGCGCCATCACCGCAACGAGTCCGCCGAGGCGCGCGAGCTGTGTCGCCGCAGCTACAGCGTCGCGTGCGACGCCGGGAAC
>DASQAH010000315.1:0-3883 GCA_035635835.1 Gemmatimonadales bacterium | reverse complement strand
CCCCCTCCCCTCCCCGGGGCATTGGGACCTCCATCCCAGCGTGATCATCGGGCTCGTCCTCTTGGGCGGGCTCTATGTGCATCTGGGGGGTCTGCGCGCGCCCCGCCGGCGCGTGGCCGCCTTTGCCGGCGCGCTGCTCGTCATGTTCTTCGCCTTGAACGGCCCGCTGCACGATCTGTCCGACCACTATCTCTTCAGCGCCCATATGGTGCAGCATCTCGTGCTCACCTTGGCGTTCCCGCCACTGCTCTTGTACGGGACGCCCGCGTGGGTGCTGCGGCCGCTCCTCGCCCCTCGCCCCGTGTTTCGCTTTGCTGCCTGGGCGACGCGGCCGCTGCCCGCAGCCCTGGGCTTCCTCGCCCCGATCTCCCTGTGGCATTTTCCGGTCTTGTATGAGGCGGCGCTGCGGCATCATAGCCTGCACATCGCGCAGCACCTCGTGTTCATCGCCACGTCAGTGCTGATGTGGTGGCCCGTGCTCTCGCCCGTTCCGGAATTGCCGCGCATTTCCTATCCCGCCCAGATGGGCTACCTGTTCCTGCTCGGCATTCCGATGGCGGTGGTGGCTGCGCTGATCACGCTGTCGGACGGTGTGCTCTACCCGTTCTACGCGGCGGCGCCGCGCGTCTGGGGACTCTCTCCACTGGCGGACCAGCAGATCGGCGGCCTGCTGATGTGGGTGCCGGGCGGGCTCGTGCTGTGGCTGGCGATGACGGTGGTGTGGTTCCGGTGGGCGGCCCGGGAGGAGCGGGGGGGAGGCGGAGGTGCAGGTGGGGGGGACCTGGAGCGCGCGGTGCCCGGGGAGGCTTACGCTACTCGCCTTCCTGCGTCTCCCCCAGGGGGTGTCGTTTGAGCTCCTCACCGATCTTGGGGTGCTCGCGCCACAGGTAATAACCCATCCCGATCGCGGCGATGGCATTGCCGATCGCCACGTTCCACCACGCCAGCGCCCCGAGCAAGGGCTTGGCGAGCAACGCCACCAGGATGTAGAAGCCGAACTCGAAGAAGCAGAAGGCGACCACGACCAGGAACAGAGTCGAGGGCGCGACCTCCACCTCCGCGGCGAGCGCGGCTGCGATGCAGCCCACCACCACGAATGCACTCACGTGGATCATCGTGTAGCCGATGACGCGGGAGTACTCGATCACGACCTGGGAAGGTTGATCCCCGAAGAAGACGGCACCGCCCAGCATCGCCGGGGTGAAGAACGGGCGGCCGTTGATGGCGTCGACGACGAGGAACCAGAGCGCCACGGCCCCGGCGCCGATGCAGCCGGCGATGAAGCCCTCGCGGAGAATCCGGTTGAGCTGCATGAACCAATATATTACAAATGTGCGTCCCCGCGTCCCCCTGATCTACGCGCTCTGTCTCGTCCTCGGAGCGCTCCTCACGATGGCGGCCGCGATCGCCCATCCCGTACTGGCCGGTGACGGCGCCGCGCAGCTCGCCACGATCGCCCGCACGCGCGACTGGGCCGCGATCCACTGGGGATTCCTGTTTGCCTTCCCGCTCTCGATCACGGGCCTGAGCGGCATCGTCGGCGCCACCGTCGGCACGCCGGGAGCGGGCGCGACCCGCGCCGGCCTCGCGGTTGGCGTGTTCGCCTACGCATGCTGGATGATCATCGTCGCGTTCATGCTGGGCGGAGGCGGCGCGCTGGCGGGGGTCGCCGCGCGGGGGAGCGTCGCCCCCCCCCCTCCCCCCGACCTCGCGGCGACGCAGGCCGTGTTCCTGTTCGACATGGTACGCCCGTTCGCGCTCGCCGCTCAGCGCGCGGGGGCGTTCAGCTTGGGACTCGCGACTTCGCTCTTCGGGTGGGGCCTCTGGTGTGGGAGGCGGGAGGGGGTGGGGGAGGGGGTGGGGGAGGGGTTGCCTCGCTGGACGACCGTGCTTGCGATCGCCGGAGGCAGCGCGGGGGCCGCGCTTGCACTCGCGACCCCCGCGTCCTCCACACTCGATCAGGCGGCGTTTGCACCACCCGTCGTCTGGCAACTCCTGGTCGGCCTGGTCCTGCTCCGGGTGCCGAGGCCGACCTGAGCGCCGTCAGGGCATGCGCAGCCGGATGACTTCCTCCTGCTGACGAGAGACGTTGTAGGCGATCAGCGTGACGATCTCGCCGGACTTCGCCTCGCGTAGCGCGGCACGGAACTCGGCCCGGGTCCGCACTGGCTGGCCGTTCACTTTGAGGATGACGTCAGGCCCGCCGTTGGTGCCTTGCGGCACCAGGCGTCCGTAAGCCGGACCGTCCGGCGAGACCTCGGTGACGACGAGGCCGCCGCCGTTCTTGGCGACCGCCTTGAGCTGGGGATCGGAGGCGTCTTCCTGGGAGACCGGGTCCACGGTAATACCGAGCGAAGCGTGAGTCGAAGCTCGCTCGGCCGCTCCGACGCCGCGGGCCGCCACCTGCTCCTCGCTCGCATCCGTGTCGGCCGGCGCGGCCTGCAGCCGCACCGTGATGGTCTTCTGCTCCCGGTTCTCGCGCCGCACCGTCAACTCGACCGTTTCGCCCGGCTTCTTGAAAGCGACGCGCTGCTGTAGCTGGGCGACGTATTCGACCGGCTGGCCGTCGAGGGCGGTGACCACATCGCCCTGCTGGAGGCCCGCCTTCTTGGCCGGGGAGTCGTCGCTGCTGAAGTCCTCGACCAACACTCCGCGAACCTGCCGCAGGCCCACCTTCTCGGCGTCCTCCGGGCGGACCTCGCCGATCAGCACGCCCATGACGGCGCGCTGCACGCGGCCGTGGGCCACGAGCTGGGTCATCACGTTGCGCACCAGGTTGATCGGGATAGCGAAGCCGTAGCCCGCGTAATAGCCGGTCTCGCTCGCGATCGCGGAGTTGATCCCGACCACCTCGCCACGCACGTTGACGAGCGGGCCGCCCGAGTTACCGGGGTTGATCGCGGCGTCGGTTTGGATGAAGTCCTGGATCTGGTAGCCCTGGCGTCCCTGGTTCAGCCCGTCGAGCAGCCGCCCTTTGGCGCTGACGATGCCGGCGGTGACCGTGAAGGAGAACGCCAGCGGGTTGCCGATCGCTAGCACCCACTCGCCGATGCGCGTCGAGTCGGAGTTGGCGAAGCTGACCGTCGGCAGACCCTGCGCGTCGATCTTGATTACGGCCACGTCGGTCTCGGGATCGGTGCCGACGACGCGAGCGAGGAACTCCCGCTTGTCGAGCAGCCGCACCATCACCTTATCGGCCCCCGCCACGACATGGTTGTTGGTCAGGATGTAGCCGTCGGCGGAGACGATGAACCCGGAGCCCGTGCCCCGCTCGATCTGAGGCCCGCGCCGCATCTGCGGGAAGAAGTCCTCGAAGCCCGGCGGCACCCGGCGAGCGTCGCCGCGCTGCCGGTGTTCGGAGCTGATGAAGACAACAGCGGGCTTGACGTGCTCGGCCACGCTGGCGAACGCGTCGCCTAAATCCGCGGCTGGCTTAATCCCCGTCAGCGGCGCCTGCGGGGGCGCCGTCTGGGCGAGGATCGTGCTCGCCTCCGCCGACCGGGCGCTGCGAGGCAGATTCAGGGCCGACGAGAACACCAGCCCGAACACGAACGCGATTCCCACCAACGAAATGAACTTCAACCAGTCACGCGTGCGCACCGACATCGATCGCTCCATGTCTCTCGAAAGGTTAATGGCTTACGACAACCACGTCTTGGAGACCGCGGACAGTGGACGGCGTAATGGAGAACGTCGCTGTTGTTACGCCGTCCTCCTCACGCCGTCAGCTCAACGCCCTTTGCCTTACGCCTTCTTGTTTTTCTCGTCGTCGACTATCTCGTAGTCTGCGTCGACCACGTTGTCCTTGTCCGACTTAGTGCCGGCGGGCTCTCCCGTGTTGGCCTGGGGCCCCCCCCCCCCCCCCCCCCCCCCCCCCCCCCCC
>DASQAH010000314.1:0-3603 GCA_035635835.1 Gemmatimonadales bacterium | reverse complement strand
AGGTCGCTCGCAGGGCGTCGACGGACGGATTCACGACGAGCGGAACTGGTGGACGGAGTTGCCGAACGGCTCCGAGATCTCGTCGATCTGCTCGGGGGGGAGTCGCAGGCCGCGCGCGTCGAGCGGCTGCTCCTCGCGGCGCGGGACGTGGTCGAACAGTGACTCGCCCTTGATCTTCTTGTGCAGCAGGAGCACGCCGTACAACAGGCCTTCCGGCCGGGGCGGGCACCCGGGGACGTAGACGTCCACCGGGACGATCGTGTCGATGCCTTGCACCATCGCGTAGTTGTCGAAGATGCCGCCGGTGGAGGCGCACGCGCCCATCGAAATCACCCATTTGGGCTGGGGCATCTGATCGTAGATCCGCCGGATGACCGGTGCCAGCTTGAAGGGCAGCCGGCCCGCGCAGATCAGCACGTCCGCCTGTCGTGGCGAGAACGCCTGGCGCTCCATCCCGAAGCGCGCGAAGTCGTAGCGGCTGGCCGCGGTGGCCATGAACTCGATGGCGCAGCATGCGGTGCCGAAGGGCATCGGCCACAGGGAGTTGGCACGCGACGAGTTCACCGCCCAGTCGACCAGGTCCTGGAACTTGGCGAGCAGGTAATTGGGACTCTGTCCCGACACTTCCTTGGTCTCGATCACGCGCTTCACGACCCCAAGCCCTCCCGGTTCAATCCCATTCGAGCGCTCCGCGCTTCCACACGTACACGTACCCGACTGCCAGAATGAACATGAATACCAGCATTTCGACGAGCAGGAACCCCATGCTCGGCCCTGCTCCGGTTCCCCCGAAATAGATCGTCCCCCAGGGGATCAAGAACACCGTCTCGATGTCGAATACGATGAACAGCATCGCGACGAGGTAGAACTTCACCGAAAACCGATCGCGCGCGTTGCCGAGCGGCGGCATGCCGCTCTCGTACGGGCTGTCCTTGATGGCGGTGGGCTTGCGGGGGGCGAGGAGATGCGACAGCCCGATCAACAGTACCGCGTTGAACGCCACGAACCCGAGCAGGAGGAGGAACGAGAGATAGGGCTGGTTCATGTGAGTTCGTGAAAAATTTCACTTGACCCGCCGAAACGTATCCGGCCGCCACACCCTTGTCAACCGAATCGAGTGGCGTAAGTGCCGATGCCGCCGATATATTGCCGCCCCATGTCCATCAAGTCCGACCGCTGGATTCGGCGCATGGCGACCGAGCGCCGCATGATCGAGCCGTTCGCGGAAAACCAGGCACGCGCGGGCGTCATCTCCTATGGCGTGTCGTCCTACGGCTACGACATGCGGGTCGCGCCCGAGTTCAAGATCTTCACCAACGCGCTCTCGGCGGTGGTAGACCCCAAGCAGTTCGATCCCAAGTCGTTCGTCGAGTTCTCGGGCGATGTGTGCATCGTGCCGCCGAATTCCTTCGTGCTCGCCCGGTCCGTAGAGTACTTCCGCATCCCCCGCAACGTCCTCACGATCTGCGTCGGCAAGAGCACTTACGCCCGCTGCGGCATCATCACCAACGTGACGCCGTTCGAGCCCGAGTGGGAGGGCTTCGTCACGCTCGAGATCTCGAACACGACGCCTCTTCCCGCGCGCATCTATGCCAACGAGGGGATCGCCCAGGTGCTGTTCTTCACGGCCGACGAAGGGGACGAGTGCGAGATCAGCTACAAGGACAAGAAAGGCAAGTATCAGGCGCAAACCGGAATCACATTGCCGAAGCTTTAGCTCTCTTGTTGTAGGCGTATGCCACCGCGAGGGCGATGAGCGCGAGCGCGAAAAACGACGCGATGCGGTACAGCGCCTCGAGGTTCGAGAGGTCGTACAGCACGATCTTCAGTCCCGCCCCAGCGGCCACGGTGAGCCCGGCCGAGCGCACGTCCTTGCGGTCGAGCTGGAACCCGAGCCGCACCAGGGCGCCCGCGTACGCCAGCCAGAAGACGCTCAAGGCGAGATCGCCGGCGAGCCGAGCGCGCCGCCCGAAGTAGCGTTGCAGCTCGACCGAGCCGCCTGCGAACACCGCGGCTCCGCACAGGGCCCAGAGCAGCTCCGCGCCACGCACGGTCCAGCGCGCAGTGCTCGGATCTTTCACTCCGGCGTTCCAGCGGCGCGCGGCCAGAGCTGTGCCAGCCACGTACGCGTACAACGCCAATGCCCAGGGGTCGGTGAACGTCGCGGCGTCGGAGGGTCGATCCCAGAGCGCGAACCCAAAGAGGTAGGGGAACGCGAGTAGGGCGAGCCCGAGCGCCGCGAGCCGCCCGCCCGGGCGCCCGCCCAGTTGCTCGGACGCAAGGGCGGCCAACGCGAGCGCCGTCCAGCCGACGACGACCATGGGGGCGCTCCAGTCCACGGCCATCGCCCAGGCGCCCAGCGCGAACCCCATGACCAGGTGCGGGGTGGCGCGTCGGACCCACCCGACGCCGAGGTAGACAGCTGCCAGCAGCGCGGGGAAGAGCGCCGGCGCCCGGTCGAGCAGCTTGGGATCCGCTATCGCCGCGAGGCCCAGCAGCACGAAGGGATTCGCCAGGAAGAGCAGCGCTTCGTCGGGGGCCCGGAGCCGGTTCAAGTCGAGCTGCTGCCACCACAAGAGGGCAGCGATCGCGAACGCCGCGCCGACGGCGAGCCACAGCCGCGGCTGGGGGCCGGCGCTCACGTCGGCGAGCGCGACGCCGAGCAAAACCCACGCGAGCGCCAACATTCCGACTCGCGCCTCGGGCCAGGCGCGTCGCCGCGTGACGTGCAGGGTGAGCAGCGCGCCGGCGGCCAGGAACCAGCACCCGAGCGCGCTCGTCAGCACCCGGGCCGCGCCGCCCGCGGCGAGGAGGAAATAGCCGGCGAGCGCCAGGTCGAACGCTCGGCGCCAGTTCATCGTGTACGCGAGCAGGCCGGTGCCGAGGCCGATCACCTCGAGGTATCCCAGGAAGGCTTCGGGGTTGTGCGTCGGCGGTGCGAGCAGGACTGGGGCCAGGTAGGCGCCGGCCAGCGCCCAGATCGCCAATCCCTCGATCTCGTGCCGCAGCGCGAGCAGGGTCACGACGACGGTGCACGCGGCGAGGAGCAGCACCCCGATGCGCCGCTCGAGCAGCCCGTACGGGCCGGCGGCCGCCCACAGGCCGAGGTACGCGAGTCCGCCTCCGGCCCCGATCATCGCCGCCCCATAACGCCGCAGGCCGGCGCGGATGCGCGCCTCCCCCCACGCCGCCAAACCGATGCCCCCTGCGACGGCAAATAGCGCGCGGACCAATGGCGCGATCCAGCCGCGATCGATGGCGTACTTAAGGAAGAATCCCACTGCCGTGAGCAGCGCGAGCACGCCGACGAACAACAGGCCGCGCTGGCCGAACCATTGCTCGAGGTCGGGGGCCGTGGCGGTTGGAGGCGAGTAGTGGGGCCGTTCCGGGGGTCGGGACCGGGGCGCGGGGGGCGAGGCTACGGCGGCGGGCTCGGGTGCCGCGCTGATGCGCTCCGCGGCGGCGCCGGGCGCGACCAGTCGCCGCATCATCTGCTCCAGCACCTCGACCCGCCGCTCGAGTCGCTGCAACGCGTCGTGCGGCGCGTCGCTCACGGAGGAGGCGAGGGAGCGGTCGCCGCGCGGGATCCCAAGACGGTGATGG
>DASQAH010000313.1:0-8155 GCA_035635835.1 Gemmatimonadales bacterium | reverse complement strand
GGGGGGGGGGGGGGGGGGGGGGGGGGGGGGGGGGGGAACCGAGTCCAGGAGACTGACGCTGGCCGCCCCAAACGTGCCCAAGCTGTATAAGTCGCGCTGGCTCTGGTAGAGCCGATCCTCGTGATAGGGGTCGTGCGGATGCACCGCCAACATCCGCAGCACTGTGGTCGTGTCCACATGCCGCACACCGCGCACTGCGATCTCACCGATGGCGGCCGAGGGCCCCGGGACGGCCTCGAGCGACACCTGGGCCGTTTTGGTCGCTGCGTCCGCGTCGAAGTTGCGGAGCACTTCCGTCCAGGGATAGCCACGATTGCGCAGCCAGCGCGCTAAGGTGTCGGCCGACGCTTGAAGCAGGAAGCGGTCGAAGGGGTCGCCGACCTGCAGCGGCAGGGCGCGACGCAGCCTCCGAAGATCGAACGCCGCCGAGTCGAGCCCGAGGAGATCGAACTTCGTCACCCGCAGCGGCTCGCCTTCGGTGATGCGGAACCTTACCCACACATCCTTCGCGGTCCGCCGTACCAGTGTATCCACCACCGCGTTCACGTAGCCGCCCTGACGGTACAGCAACAACAAGCGGACCACGTCGCGCCGGAATTCCAGCTCGTCGAAATAGCGCCGTTCCCCCAGCCCGAGCCAGCGCAGCCACCATTTCGTGGCGAAGGCGCCGGAGCTAGTCGTGGCGATCGCCGTGCTGAGCGCGTAGTCGTCGATGGCATGGTTGCCGACGAAGGATAGTCCGCGCACGACCCGCTGCTCCTGTTGGGCGCCGAGCGGCGGGGGAACCGCCGCCGAGACGGCGACGAGCGCGGAGATAATGAGAGCACGCAATTGACTCAGTCCGACAGCATCCGTATGTTGACGGCCTTCCACCCCACTGTCAACCTTTTCGACACCGACCGGCATGCGATTGTTTCGACTCTGGGCCGCCGCCGCACCGCTGATCCTCGTCGCCTGCGGGTCGAAGCCGGGTGCCGCCACCTCGCTCGCGTATTACGAGACCTACGACCCACGCTCCCTCGACCCCGCCCTCTCGACCGATGTGCCGACAGGGGAAATGGTCTCTTACGTCTTCGACGGGCTCACCGCCTTCGATGTGAACGGCCGGCTGCTCCCCGGCCTCGCCGACCGGTGGACGATCGGCCGGGATGGGCAGCGCTACGTGTTCCACCTGCGCCCGGGGGTCAGGTTCCATGACGGACGGCCTCTGAAGGCGACGGACGTCCGCGCGAGCTTCCTCCGGGTGCTGGATCCGGCCTCGACTGGCGGGCGTGCCTGGCCGCTCTACCCCATTGCCGGGGCGCAAGCCTACGCCGCGCGGGCGGCGACTGAGGTGCGCGGCATCCAGGTACTGGGCGATACGGCCGTGGCGTTCGACCTCACCGAGCCGCTCGCGGTCTTCCCGAAGTTCCTGGCGATGCCGGTCGTAGCGATCGTGCCCGCTCCCGCGCCCGCTGACCTCGCCGCCCACCCGGTCGGTACCGGGCCGTGGCGCTTCGTCGCATGGCAACACGACGATTACCTGCTGTTCGCGAAGAACCCCGGCTACTGGGGCGGCCCGCCGCTCGCTGATACGCTGAGCGTGCGCATCATCCCCGAACCGCTCACGCAGGCCGCCGAGTTAGAGGCCGGCCGCTTGTCGGCGGTCGAGGTACCGTTCGGAGAGGGGGCGCGCTGGCGCGCGCAGCGCCCCGACTGGCTGCAGGGGAAGCCGGCGCTGCGGGTGATTTATGTCGCCCTTAACACTCGGCGTGGTCCGCTCACGGACGTGCGCGTGCGCCAGGCGATCAACTACGCCGTGAACGTCCCGGAGATCCTTCGAACGGTGTGGGACGGGCGCGGCGTCGTGGCGCGCGGGGCCATCCCCCCGCTGCTGGCTGGCGCCGACACCTCGCGCGTGGGTTATGAGTTCGATCCGGCCAAGGCCCGCCAGTTGCTGGCTGGCGCGGGCTACCCCGGCGGCTTCGCGATTCAGCTGTGGCGGAGCTCGAGCAACGTGGTGCTGGGCCGCGTTGCGCTGGCCGTGCAGGCCGACCTCGAGCGGGTCGGCATCCGCGTGGAGTTGGTGGATCGCGATGCCTCTAGCCAGCGGCAAGCGGCGCGCTCGGGTAAGGCCGACATGGCGCTGCTCGACTGGTGGGCCGATTACCCCGACGCCGACAACTTTCTATTCCCACTGTTTTACAGCGGCAACTTCGGGCCGGGCGGGAACTACGCCTTTTACCGGGATCCGATCACGGATTCGCTCATCCTGCGCGCGCGCCGTACCGCCGACGACCCCGCGCGCACGGCGCTGTATCGCCGGATCGACGAGCGCGTCTACCGCGCCGCCCCCTGGCTGTATTTGTGGTTCCCCGTCGATCTGTGGGCCAAGCACCCCAAGGTCCAAGGGTGGGAATTCCCGGTGATCTCCAACGGCCAGCGCTGGACGGGGGTGCGTCGCCTCCCGTGATCCGGATGCTCGGGCGCCGCCTCCTGCTGACGGTGCCTACGGTGTTCGGGGTGCTGGTCGTGGCCTTCCTGCTGCTCAACGTGGTGCCGGGCGACCCGGTGCTCGAGATGGTGGGGGAACGAGCCGACTCGGCGACCATCGCGCGGCTGCGTGCCGAGTTGCACCTCGACGATCCACTCCCGGCGCAATTCGGCCATTACCTCTGGGCCGTCGTGCGCGGCGACCTCGGGCGCTCCTATATCACGCGCCGGCCGATCGCCTGGGACCTGGCGGAGCGTTTCCCCAAGACGGTGCAACTCGCTCTGGCCGCGATGACCTTCGCCGCGGTTACCGGCATCGCGCTCGGCGTCCTCGCTGCCGTGCGGCCGGGGGGCGCGTTCGACCGGATCGCGATGCTGCTGTCATATCTCGGGGTCTCGTTCCCGGTCTACTGGGTGGGGCTGCTGCTGATCCTGCTGTTCGCGGTCACGCTGCACTGGTTGCCGCCGTCGGGCTCCGGGGGGCTGGCCTATCTCGTCCTCCCCGCCGCCACGCTCGGGATGCGGTCAGTGGCGGTGCTCGCCCGCATGACGCGCGGGGCGATGCAGGACGTGCTGTCGAGCGACTTCATTCGGACGGCCCGGGCCAAGGGCCTGCCGGAGCTCGCGGTGGTTGGCCGGCACACCTTGCGGAACGCTCTCATTCCCGTGATCACCGTGCTGGGGCTGGACGTTGGCAACTATCTCACGGGGAGCCTGCTCACCGAGACGATCTTCGCCTGGCCCGGCGTCGGGCGTTACGTGCTGTCGGCCATTGAGAAGCGCGACCTCCCCGCCATCCAGGGGAGCATCCTGTTCCTGTCGGTCGTCTTTGTCGTCGTGAACCTCTTGACGGATTTGGTCTATGCGAAAGCTGATCCTCGCATCGCTTACGATTAGCGCCGGCCTGGCGGCGCAGACGCCGGCGCCGGCCGGCCGTTACAGGCCGCTTCGCGGCTCACTCGAGCAGCGCCTCACCACTCTGCTTGACGCGCCGCCGTTCGATCGGGCCACCTGGGGCGTCTTGGTGCAGGACGACCGCGGACGGGTGCTCTACCAGCGCAACGCCGACCGCTACCGCGTCCCCGCGAGCAACACCAAGCTCGTCGTGACGGCCGCCGCGACCGTGCTGCTCCCCACGGACTACCGCGTGCGCACGAGCCTCTACGTCAACGGACGGGTGCAGGACGGGGTGTTGTACGGCGACCTGGTATTGTACGGCCGTGGGGACCCGACGTGGTCGCAGCGCTGCTATTCGGTGGACACGTTGGCGCCGGGAGGCTGCGATTCCGCGTTCACGGTGGTGGACCGCCTCGCTGACTCGGTGCGCGCCCGCGGGATCCGCCGCATTACGGGGAAGGTTGTAGGCGACGGCTCGGCCTTCGAGCGGACGCTGGTGCATCCCGCCTGGAATGCGTTCGATCTCAACTGGTGGTACGCAGCCCCGGTCTCCGGGCTCGGGTTCCACGACAACAGCGTGGACTTCACCATCGCACCGGGCGCCGCGGTGGACGCACCGCCCACGATCACTTGGTCACCCGATGTCGGGCTGTTCACCTTCGAGAACCGGGCGCGCACGGTGCCCGCCGATTCGGGCACCACGATCGGAGACAACTTCTTCCGCACGCCGGGAGCCGGGACCTGGGACATCTGGGCCCAAGGCACGGTGGCGTTGGGGCGTAAGCCGTGGATCGAGAGCTTCGCGGTCCCGGACCCGAACTTGTATGCGGCGCGGGCGCTCGCCACGGCGCTCCTGCGCAAGGGGGTCAGCGTCGAAGGGGGCACGGCCGGCACCACCGATTCGCTCGCCTACCGCGCGGTGCGCTGCTGCACATCCCCCCCACCTGCTTCCCTCGTCGAGTACTCGGGGCGGCCGCTGGGAGAGCTGATCTTCCCGATTCTCAACTCCAGTCAGAACTGGTTCGCGGAGATGCTGCTCAAGATTCTCGGGCGGGAGCTGCGGGGCCAGGGATCCTGGGAGGCTGGGCTGCAGGTGGAGCGGCGCTTCTTGATCGACTCGGTCAAGATCGACTCCACCGCCTTCGGCCTCGAGGACGGCTCCGGACTTGCCGCGGGGAACCTCATCACGCCGCGCGCGTTCGTGCAGCTGCTCACCTACATGCGCCGCCATCCCAAGAGCGCCGCCTTCGTGGCCGCCTTGCCCCATTCGGCCCAGCCCGGCTCGCTGCTCAAGCGTTTCGTGGGCACGCCCTTTGAAGGGCACGTCACCGCCAAAACGGGGAGCATTGACCGCGTGAACAGCCTGTCGGGTTTCCTCGACCGGCCCGACGGCCGCACCTACATCTTCAGCGTCCAGGCCAACGCCCACAGCGTGCCGTACCGGCAGATGCTGGCGCAGATTGATTCCGTTGTGGTGGAGATTGGGAAGACGAGATAGCCGCCGGCCCTCAGCCGTCAGTCGTCAGGGACCGATGGCTGACCGCCGACGGCTCAGTCGTCTTTCTGTCCGAACAGGGCCATGTTGCTCGAGTGCCCCGGCTCGATTTTCGCGGCGGGATTAATGAAGTGCACCGCGTGGTTGACGGCGATGCATGCTTCGGCGGCACCGGTGGCGATGAGCTTGAGCTTGCCCGGGTAGGTCGTGATGTCCCCGGCCGCGAAAATGCCGGGGATGGTGGTGGCCATCGTCTGGGTGACCCGGATGTCGCCTTTTTCGAGGTCCAGGCCCCACTCGGCAATGGCCCCGAGCGAGGAGATGAAGCCGAGTTGTGGCAACACGGCGTCGATCCCGACGGTCTCCTCCTCCTTCGTTTTGCTGTTCACGATGGTGACGCGCTCGACGGCGTCTCCCCCGTGAATCGCCTTCACCTCCCAGAACGTGCGCAGCTCCATCTTCTGCTCGGCGCACAGGCGACGCACCTGGTCCACCGTCGCCTGATGGGCGCGGAATCCATCGCGCCGGTGGATCATGAGGATCGATTTCGCGATCCCTTGGAGGTTGACGGCCCAGTCGAAGGCCGAATCTCCACCCCCCACGATGATTACCCGCCGACCCGCGAATTCCTGGGGCTTCAACACCCTGTCGTACAAGCCCCGGCCCAACCAGCGATCGGCGTCCTTAAGGGGCAGTTTGCGGGGCGTAAAGGCGCCGATCCCGCCGGCGATGAGCACGGTGCGGGACGGATACTCGTCGTTCTCGGTCACCACGACGAACGGCGGCTTGCCGTCTTCCCCCTGGCGCTTCAGGCCGACCACCTTCTCGCCCAGATGGACCGGCGCGCCGAACTGGAGCCCCTGCTCGGCCATCCCCTTCACCAGGTCTTTGGAGAGCACCTTGGGGAAACCGGCGACGTCGAAGATGTATTTCTCCGGATAGAGGGCCGTGAGCTGGCCCCCCACCTGATCGAGGTTGTCGATCAGCCGGCAGGACGCGCCACGCATCCCGGCGTAGAACGCCCCGAACAGCCCCGTCGGGCCGGCTCCGATGATCGTGATATCTTTGAGGTCCTGCATGCGGCAAGGGTAACGGGAGGCTATGCGGCGAGCAAGCGCGGCGGCCTTGATCTTCTGCGCGGCGGGCTGCGCCAGCGCGAGCGTCGCCGGCTTCGGCTCCAAGGCCGCCCTGGGTTGGACGCTGGGCGGCGAGGTCCACCTGTTTCTCGTCGACAGCGAAAGCACGCGAGGTGTCTACAGCCGCATTGTGCGCGCTCACCTGGCCGCCGCGCCAGCGAGCTTTGATTCCGCAGTAGCGCGGCGCCCAGTGGTGACCCTCGCGGCCGAAAGTCTGGGCGCGCATGCGGCCGCGGACGTCGCCACGATCCTTTCCGCGAGCGGCGCTGCGCCGGCCGAGCTGCGGCTCATCCGGTTGCACGCCAGCGGCGACTGCCTCGTGCCCGGCCCCGTGACCGAGCTGGTCTATGCTTTCACGGCACCGGCGCTCCCCACGGCGCCGCGATCCCATACCCCCGTCGTCGGCCTCCTCGAACATGTCTCCCCCTCCCCCCAAGCCCCGAGCCGCCGGCCCGTCAGTCGTGCGATCACCGGGGAGGATGCGCGACGCTACATCCGCCGGGCGGCGTTGGCCGCCGAGCGACGGACCGCTCGGCATGACGCAACGCCCGGCTGGCCACTCGCCGCACGGCTGGCCGTAGACCCGGACGTCGCCGCGGACGCGGGGGAAGTCCTTCCCATAGACGGCGCGAGCGATGACGGGATGATGGCGGTCGGATTCCGCGTCCGATTTCTCGAAGCGGATGGAGACACCGTGTTGGTGAGTGGCGTGGCGATAACAAGCCAAGGCGACACCCGGCTGCGATGGATCCTGGAGCCGACCCGCGCCCCGTTGCACGGGGGCCTGCTCGCGCGCGACCCCGCCGATCCGGCCTCCGGTCGCTATGCCCTGCGCGGAGTCGTGTTCGATCCGGCAAGCCACCCGCTGCTCCTCGTCGACCGGGTAGCCGACGTCTCCCCTCTCGGATCGCGCAGCCTTGCCGTGGCGGTCGATGGGGGGGCCGTCGTGGCGACCCAGCCGCTCGCGCTCCGGTGTCGCTGAGCGTAGGTTCCGCCGCGTGAGGATCTACACGAAGACCGGCGATGGTGGGGAGACCGGTCTGTTCGGCGGCGAGCGGGTCCCCAAGCACCACCACCGGGTCGAGGCTTACGGCGAGGTGGACGAGGTCAATGCGGCGATCGGTCTGGCGCTCGCGCTCGAATCCACCGCCTTCCACCGAGACATGCTCCAGACTATTCAACGCGACTTGCTGACGATCGGCGCCGAGCTCGCCACGCCCGATCCACAGAAGATCGCCAAGGCGCTACGCGGCCGGCCGGTCCTCGGCCAGCTCCAGGTCACCGCCCTGGAACAGGCGATCGATCAGCAGGAGGCGACCCTGCCCCCGCTCCAGCAGTTCCTCCTCCCGGGCGGGACCCCCAAGGCCGCGGCGCTCCACCTCGCCCGCACCGTCTGCCGGCGGGCGGAGCGGACCGTGGTCGCGCTCTCGGGCGAAGCGCCGGTCAGCCCCGCCATCCTGCGATACCTGAACCGGCTCTCCGACCTGCTGTTCGTGCTCGCCCGCGCCGCCAACTTGGCCGCCGACGTCCCCGACGTGCAGTGGTGACGATTCGCGTCTCCCTTTCCGAGCACCGCGACGCCTCTTATGACATCCTGATCGGCCGCGGGCTGCTCGCGGAACTCCCGGCACTGTTGCGGCGAGAGTGTCCGGCCTCCGCGTACGCGGTGATCTCCGATTCTCACGTGGGGCCGCTGTACGGCGAGAGGGTCGTGCGGGAGGCGTCAGGTGTCGGCTGCCAGGTGGAGCTGGTGACGTTTCCGGCGGGCGAGTGGAACAAGACGCGCGAAACCTGGGCGGCCCTGTGCGATCGCATGGTCTCCCTGCAGTACGGGCGCGACGCAGCGGTCGTGGCCCTGGGAGGCGGGGTGGTGGGCGACTTAGCCGGCTTCGTGGCCGCCACTTACCTGCGTGGCGTCGCCTACGTGCAGGTGCCGACGACTCTCCTCGCGATGATCGATTCCTCCGTCGGCGGCAAGACGGGCGTCGACGTGCCGGCCGGCAAAAACATGCTCGGCGCGTTCCATCAGCCGCGGCTCGTCGTGACCGATCTCGAGGTGCTCGGCACCCTACCACCCGCCCAGCTCACCGCTGGCATGGCGGAGGCCCTGAAGCACGCGGTCATCGCTGACGCCGAGTATTTCACGCTGTTGGAG
>DASQAH010000312.1:0-4728 GCA_035635835.1 Gemmatimonadales bacterium | reverse complement strand
GAGACCCCGGATCTCCTTACCGCGCCAGCGCGACCTGTCGATGACAACTTTGCCTTCGGCACTTCCCGGCACGGCAGCGATCTGAAACTCGCCGGCGGGGAGCCAGGTGAGCAGGGCGGCGCCGCCTTGCTCGGACTGAGCCTGCGTCAGCGCGCCGGCGCTGATCGTCGGCGCGCGTCCCGTCACGTCAAACGTCAGGCTGGTCACGTTCGGATGGGTGAGCTGTGCGGCGCCGCCGCTCGCGAATGCGGTGCGCAACTGCTCCCCTGCAGCCTGGATCCGCTCCGGTGGCACGGCAACGGCCTTCCAGAACCCAGACGCGAGCCGGGTCTGAGTGCAAGTTGCTGGACTTCAGCTGGTTAGGCGGGCCCCTCTGGATCAGGTAACCCAGGTTCGAATCCTGGAGGGGCAATCGAAACCCGCGCGACACGTGTGTCGGGCCTTCTCTCTTCCGGACCCGCATAAGGCGCTCGCGCCCCGGGCGCCGTGCCCTTAGTCTTGACGCGAACCCACGGACCCCGAGGCATCGAGTGGGTGAAACCCGCGTCGACCTGCTCCACCTCCTCGAGGACCTGCGGGACGCCTACCCCGGCTCCCTCGAGGAGACGATCGCGAGCGAGATCGTGGCGAACTCGCTCGACTCCCGCGCGTCGACGGTCGTGTTCACGGCCGATCCCGGCGGGCGGACGCTGTGCGTCGTGGACGACGGCTCCGGCATGACGCGCAGTGAGCTGCGACGCTACCACGATCTCGCGGCGAGCGGCAAGACCCGCGGCCGGGGCATCGGGTTCGCGGGCGTCGGCATCAAACTGGGCTTGCTCGCAAGCGACGAGGTGCTGACCGAGACGCGTTGCGGCAAGGCGCATGTGGCGACGACCTGGCGCTTGGCTGCGCGGCACCGCGCCCCCTGGTCGTGGCTCCCGCCGCCGGGCCTGGTCCCCGAGCGCGGCACGGCGGTGCGGCTCACGCTCGCCAATGGGCTGTCGCCACTGCTGGATCCCGCATTCCTCCGGACCGTTCTTCAGACCCACTTCGTGCCTGTGCTCGATCCCGCGTTCCAAGCGATCCTCGCCGCCTATTACCCCCGCGGTGTTCGGTTCGTGGTGCAAGGAGTGCCACTGGAGGTCCCACCCTGGTCGGCCGAGCGCGCGAGCGTCGCGATCCGCCTCGCCCGGCGGCGCTCACCGTCCGGGATCGGGTTCCTCGAGCGCAACGCGGAGCCGCTCCCCGAGGAGCGCCGGGGGATGGCGGTGAGCACACTGGGGAAGGTGATTAAGCGGGGCTGGGATTGGTTGGGGCTTTCCCCTACGCACCCCGAGCGCATAGGTGGCTTGGTCGAAATCCCGGCCCTCGCCGCGTCGCTGACCCTGAGCAAGGGCGATTTCCTGCGCACGGGCCCCCGCGGCGCGTCGTTCCTCGCACACCGCAAGGCGGTCCAGGAGACAGTCTCGGCGCAGCTCGCGGCGTGGGGCGAAGCGCGCGACGCCCAGGATGCGCGCCGCCCCCGGGCGGGCCGGATCGAGCGCGCGCTCCAGACGGTGCTCGCGGACCTGGCTGAGGAGTTCCCGCTCCTCACAGCGCTGGTGGACTGGCGCCGGGGCGGGCAGCGCCGACTCCAGCTTGCTGGACGTGGCGCGGGCGCGGCCATCGCTGGCAGTGTCGTGGTTCCTGTCGCGGCGGTGGCCGAGCCTGAGGCCGTTCCCTCGCCGCCGAGCGGTGCCCCTCCCGAGCCGGAGCTGGCGCCGTCATCGCCAGCGGCGGCGCTGCCGCAGGCAACGGCCGGCCCAAGGCGCCCGGTCCATTCCGGACTCACGATCCGGTTCGGCCACAGGCCCGACGACACAGAGCTCGGCCGCCTCGAGGACTCGACGGTGTGGGTGAACGAAGCGCATCCCGCGTTTCGCCGTGCGGCGGCGCTCCGTTCCGAGGAGTATCACGTCGCTCTCACGGTCGCCCTGACGCTGGCCCCGCTCACCGTCGAGCCCGGTGCGGAGCGCCGGTTCGTGACGACGTTCCTAGCGCGCTGGGGAGATGCCGCCGAGCGCAGGCGCCCACGCTCTCGTCGGGCGCGCTGAGCGGATCTCCCTGCCGTCATCGGTTCATGACCTGTCGCTGACCGGTAGCTAGCGTCGCTTCAGCATCGCGCCGTAGTCAGCGTGACTCCCGATCCAGAACCAAGTCAACCTCTCGCCTTCGCGAATGGCGAGCGCCCGATAACCGCGTCCCACCCGCGCTGAGTAGATCGGCTCGGATGGGTGGACTTTCTTGAAGCGCAGGCTGGGATGCGCGGGGTCCTGGCGAAACAACCGATATGCCGTCCGGGCGTGCTGCTGAATGTGCTCTGGTAACTGCTGAAATGCCTTCCGGAAGCCCTCAGTGGTTCGAGAGATCAAAGCAGCTCGTCCAACGGCCTCGTGCGGCCCGCTCGATCTTCGGCGAGCGCCTCTTTGGCGAGCTTAGCGAGCGTGTCCGCCGAATGCTCGAACAGTTCGTCCCAATGTCTTTCGGACTCTAGCTCGTCGAGGATGGCCGCGGCCAAGGCGTCCTGCTCCGCGTCGGGAAGCTTGGAGGCGGCGTCGAATGCCTTCTTCAGAGCCTTGGTCATATCTGCCCCTTGTATGTCGGACGATCGGTAATCTAATCCCGTCCGCCGACGGTCGGCCTGGGATCCGATCGGGCTTTGCTGAGACCCGCAGAGTCGCGATCGAACCTCAGCAACTCCTCGCACGAACTGCGCTGAGCTCCAGCCGCGGGTGACACGAGCTCGCGTTGAGTACTGCAAGTTGCTGGAATTCAGCAGGTTAATTGGGCCCCTCTGGATCGGGAGAGTCCTGTTTCAAACCAGACGTTCCCGCCACGAGGAACGTGACGCTGATCGCCGGAAATCCGAGGCTCGGAAGCACATCGCACCGCTCTTCGGGATCCTGCCGGTTGTGCAACAAAAAGCGCCCTCCTGTTCATTTTGGATACGGGTTCGTTGACGGTCCCCTCCTATTTTGGCCCCGCTGTCCACGGCGAGCATCCTAGGACGCGCGTCCAGCTCGTGAGGGTGCGGGCACCAAAACGCCGAATGAGCGGCGGCCGCTTAGTCGACCGCCCCACAATGGGAGGCCTGTGTATGTCCGAGATCGAGGCTGAGATTGAGCAACCCGAGCGGCCCGAGCCAAACCCGTCCACCCCACACAAGAGCTGGCGTCGTCGCCCACGCAACAACAGGGTTCGTCGGAGCCCGCGCATTTGGTACACGGAACAGGAGTACAAAGTGGTCGATGAGTCGGCGAGGCTGTGCGGGAAGCTGACCGCCGCCTTCATACGGGAGGCGTCGCTCGGCATGCCGCTCAAGGCGAAGCCGTTCCTCGCGAACGCGGAGCTCATCCGGGAGCTCGGTAGAAGCGGCTTGGCGCTCTTTCGCCTCGAAGCCATCGCCCGCGAGACGGGAGCGTCCCCCGTGGCTGACCGATTGGAGAAGGCGCGCCTAGAGCTGCTGGCGCTTGTTCGTCAGATCGAGCCCTCCAAGGGCGCGGTGATCACCATTCGGCGCCGCGAGTAGGATTTCATTGCCTGGCCGTTTGACTCTTGGGTCAGGGACACGAGATCGGCGTCGAGCGTATCCATATGGACCACGCTGGGACCTTACGATCACGGTCGCTCAGTCGGCGACCCTTCACCTCGAGGCCTATGTATGTCCGAGATCAAGGCTGACGTCGAGCAACCCGAGACACCCACGTCCATCCTCCGCAATAAAGGCCTTCGTCGGTGCCGACGCATTAAGTACACGGAACAAGAGTACGACCTTATCGAAGAGGCGGCGGAGATGAGCGGGATACCGATCGACGTCTTCATACGGGAGGAGTCGCTCAGCGTGCAGTTCAAGGCGCGGCCGTTCCTCAGGAACGCGGAGGTCTTGGAGGAGCTCAGGAAGTATGGCGTCGCGCTCGCTCGCGTGGCCGCCACCGCCCGCGAAACGGGAGCGCTCCCCGGTGCTGACGAATTGGAGACAGCGCTCCAAGAGCTGCAGGCACTGGTCGGTCAGATCGCGTCCGCTGGCTCAACAAGGGAGCGGTGATCAGCATTGAGCAATCCTGCTGGGGCTTCATGGGCCTGCCCGCTTGCCTCTTGAGTCAGGGAAGCGAGACCTGAGCCGAGCGTATCGAATGGACGGCGCCGGGACCTCCACTGATCGCGGGCCGGATCGCCCGTGGCTGGTTCGCGGTCGTGGCGGCCTAGCCTGGCCCCGTCTCCGCTGGATTGAAATGGCGGAAGTGAGACGGAAGGGCGGGCTCTTGCGTTCGATTCGTGAGAGCCGCCACGCGACCCGGGAGTGGTTGCTCGGCCTACTCCCGTCCAAGATTGGAATGAGGTTGCTAGATCGAAGTCGGGGGGTAGCCGTAGCGCAACTGCTTGCGGGCAGGTACATGTATACGCTTACAGTTGACCCCTCTAGACAACGGCGGTCCGGTCTAGCGGTGTGGCGGCCCGCGCGAGGCCGTTCCAGTTGATGGTGCGGCCTGTGCCGGTCTTGACCTGTGACGCCCGCAGCTGTTCTACAAGTTCCCCCGTCACGCTGCCACCTTGTCCCCACCGTTCTACAGGCTCAGCCAGTAGTTCACTTTCACGAGCAGCACGTTCGTCGGCGGATCGCGGAACATCTCGTGTGCCACGTACTGCCCGATGTTGAGCGTCGGGTTGGCGAGATCGACGGAGCGCGATTGGGTCCAGACGAGAAAC
>DASQAH010000311.1:0-6181 GCA_035635835.1 Gemmatimonadales bacterium | reverse complement strand
AGCGGGGGGAGCGGGGGGAGCGGGGGGGGAGGGGAGGGAGGGGAGGGAGGGGAGGAGGAGGCGGGCAGTTCCCCGTTCCGCGTAGCCCAGATGTCCCCCGGCGGCCGCGAGGTGGCTCCCGCCGGGAGCTGCCGACGGTGTCGAGCTCAGGCGAGTCGGAGATCGTCCGGAGAACGCGCTCCGCGTTCGTGACCTGGGCATCGGTATTCAGCGGCGTGGTGGTGCTCGACGTCATCCAGGGCGGACGCCTCTCGTGGGCAATCATTGGCGTCGGCATCTGGGGCGCGTTCGGCGTACTCCCCAGATTCTGGCGGCTTTGGGAGGCTGGTTACTCCTGGCGTGACGTGTTCAACCGGCCCGCCGCTCCGGATGCGGCCCAGGCGCGGATGGGCGGAGCATCACCCCGGATCGGCCTGCTCCTCCCGGTGACCGCCGAGGAGTTCGGGCGGCAGGTCGACGCGATCCAGCAGGCGCGCAGCGACCGTCAGGCGATCCTGAAGATCGTCGATAGGCTGCCCGACTCCGAGCGTCAGATGCTGCCGGATGTCGTGGACACGGTCGACAAGCTGGTGGCCCGCGCCGAGGGTCTGGCCCGCGCGCTCCACACGATGAGCGCGGGCGTCGACGGGGGCGCCGTACCGCGCTTGGACGACAAGATCAAGGCGCTACAACGCCAGTCCGAGGGTGCGGAGCGCGAGCGACACCTGAGCCTGCTGCAGCAGCAGCGCCAGGCGCTCACGGACCTGCTGGGGCGCCAACAGAGCATCGAAGAGCAGATCGAGTCCTGCGTGCTCGCTATGCAGAACGTGCGCTTCGACCTGCTACGGCTCAAGTCGGCGGGCGTGGCTGCGGTGCTGAGCGACCTCACCCAGGCCACGCAGCAGGCGCGGGCCCTGTCCCGCGACGTGGACCACGCCATCGCCGCAGCCGGAGAGATCCGCGAGATCCTGGGCGATCGGCCGCCCGCTTAGAGCCGCTCGCCCTGGCGGCAGCGCCGCAACAGCTCAGGACCGTCCGCGCGTTCGATTCCGAAATCGATCAGGGTCAGCAGCTGCCGCGCCGCGTCCTCACACCGTCCCAGCCGCAGCGCAGCGACCGACCGCAGCTCGTACAGGGTCGCCCACCCGGGACGCTTCCCCTCCGCCTCGGCCAACAGACTGTCGGCCAGCGCCGGCGGGCCGTTCAGCGCGATCAACTGCAACGCCCCGCCGAGCCAGTCACGCGGGAAGGGATGACGCAGGGTATTCCGCGCCACCTTGAGCAACGCCCGCGTATACATCCCCACTTGCAGCCAGTGCTGCTCACGGGCGACGACGAGAGCGAGAGCCGCGTCGGACAGTGCCGTGTCCGCGCCGGCAGCGATTGCCGCCCCCAGTAGCTCCCGGGCGCGCCCCCGCCGGTCGCGCCGCGTCGCAATCAGTCCCTGAAGCAGCAGGGCGTACGGCACGCGGGCGGCCGCCAACCGTGGCAGCGCGGAGTCCGCGAGGCTCGAGTCGCCGGCCGCGAGCAGGATGGCAGCCGCCTCCACGGTCCACAGCGGGTCTCGGGGGTGGGCAGCGCGCATCATCTCCACGTAGGGTGACGCGTTCGGATCCCCATGGCGGATCAGGAGAGCCTTGGCGAACCGCTCGGGCACGGGACCGTCGCCTGCGTCACGGCCCAGCGCGACCAGAGAGTCGAAGACCTCGGTGCTCCCCTCCGAGTCGAGGAAGCGGCGTGCGGCGACGAACTCGAGCCGCGGGTGATCGTCGCGGTGCTGGAACTCGGCCCGCGAGAGCAAGCGGGCGACGCCCCGCTCCCCCATCGCCAGGTGCCCCAGGTAGTCAGCCGGATCGTCCACACTCAAGTACTCGCGACCGAGCTCGCCCAAGGCGCCATGCGGCCCGAAGAGGCGCCCCAGCCACACCGGGTCCGCCTGCAGCGGCTCGGCGGAGCCGAGCACCATTAAGTCCCACGGCGAGCTGAACCACACCTGCGTGTGGGGAAACACGGTGTGGACATTACGGACGATCGCGGCGACGACGGGGAGCGGGAGCTGGTAGAGCTGCACCCACTGGCAGAAGACCCCCCCAGGGGCGAGGCGCGCACGCACGATGCGGAAGAACTCCGGCGTGTACAGCGTGGCGACGCCGGCCAGCCAGGGGTTGCTCGGCTCCGAGGCGATCACATCGTAACGGGCGGTGTCGATTTGCAAAGCGCTACGCGCATCGTCCACGACCGCCGAGACGCTGGACCGCGCTAGCACGGTGTCGTTCGCCACGAGGAAGTAGCGAGCCATCTCGAGCACAGCCGGCTCGATCTCAACCACCCGTACGCGCCGCATGCCGGGCGCCGCCGCGACGGCGCGCGTGGTCACTCCGCTGCCGAAACCGATCACGAGCGCAGAGGACGCTCCCGGACGCATGGCGACCGGCGCGATGCCGAGCAGCAGCTCGGTGTCCATGTCGCCGTGATCGGACGCGTCGGCCTTGCCGTTCACTTTGAGACTGCGGCCCGGCGCACTCTCCCACACCGAGACGGTGGCGTTCCATCCTTCTCGGAACGACAGCTGGCGCATGCCGGCGTGCCCGAGGAATGACTGCCGTTCGGCGGGCGTGGTCAATCCACGACCGTAGATCGTTGGTCCGAGGTCGAACAGTCGAGTGCTCCAGGACGACACCCCCACCGCAGTTCCCAGCGCAAGCACAGCCAGCACCCCGCCGCCCAGTACGCGGGCGCGCAGCCGACGGTGTGCTTCCGAGCCTTCCGCGACGCCGCGAGCGGCCAGAGCCACGAGTGCGAGGGCTGCGAGGCCATTGAGCCACAGGCCGATCCGTAGCGTCCGGTCACTGCCCAGCCACACCACCAACACGAAGCCCGTGAGGACGGCGCCGGCGATGCTTCCGAGTGTGTTGAGCGCGTAGGCCCGGCCCACGTCGGCACCACGGGCCTCATCCTCCCGCGCGACGAGGTCGGTGAGGAGCGGGAACGTCATGCCCATCCCGATTGCCGGGACTAGCACCACCGCCCCGACGGCGAGGCCGAGCAGCGCGAGGCGGGCGGCCGCGCCCGAAACCTGAAACACCTCGAGGATGTATTTCGGGAGCTGGCCGAAGAAGAGGAACAACATCGCCGCCCCGGCAGCCGTCACCCCCTGGGCCGCTCCAGCGGAGGCTGCGGTGATGTAGCGCGGAGAGGGGAGTGCTGCGGGGGCCCGGGCGACGAAGGCGCTGCCCAGGCCGATGCCGAGGAGGAAGGTCAGCAGCACGAGTGTGAACGCGTACGTCGAGCCACCGACGATCATGACGAGCACGCGGGTCCACGCGATCTCGTCGAGCAGGGCCGCGAAGGCAGTGACGCCGAGGAGCGCGAGAGCAAACTGGCGCAGCGGATCGCCCGAAGGGGAGCCAGTAACGGAGGCGGCAGCAGCAGGAGAAGCGAGGGGCGCGGATGGCATGGGCGTGAGCGGCTTGGCGAGGGAGATCGCTGCCGCGCCGATCGCGAGATTCACCAGGGCCGTACCCCACAGACTCGCCCGGATCCCGACATACTCGATCAGGACGAAGCCGGCGAGCGCAGTACCTAGGACGGCACCGAGAGTGTTGAGCCCGTACAGCCGGCCGAGCGTGGGCCGCAGAGCCGCGCGATCGGGGCCGGCGAAGGCACGGGTAAGGACGGGGAGCGTCCCGCCCATGAGCGTCGTGGGCACGAGCAGCACGAGGGCCGCCAACCCGAACCGCAGGGCCACGCTCGCTCCCGCGCCGGCGTGAAGCCAGGTGGCGAGGGGCACATAGACCTGCCGCACCAGCATGAGCGCCAGAGGGGAGACGACCGCGAAGGCCCCGATCGCGATCTCCAGCCAACCGTACAGGGCCGCTGGCCGAGGGTGGCGATCGGCACGGCGCCCGAACCACCACGCGCCCAACCCGAGGCCCCCCATGTAGGCGGCGACGACGGTCGTGACAGACTGGATCGTGGCCCCGAACGCCTGGTAGAGCAGGCGCACCCATAGGAGCTCGTAAACGAGCCCGGTGGCACCCGAAAGAAAGAAGAGGAGGCTGTACCCGAGGACAGCCTTAGAACGCATGCAGCTCGCGCATCGCCTGCGCGAGATCCTCCACTTGGGGCAGGATGAAATCCTCGAGGGCGGGGGCGTACCCGACGAACGTATCGGTCGACGCGACGCGGCGGACGGGGGCGTCTAACCATGGGAAACAACGGTCAGCGATACCGGCGGCGATCTCGGCGCCGTAGCCCCAGGAGCGCGCGTCCTCATAGGCGACTAGAACCTTGTTCGTCTTTTGGACCGACCGCTCGATCGCCTCCCAGTCCACCGGGGACAGACTGCGCAGGTCGATGACCTCGGCGGCGACCCCACTATGCTCCTCGAGGTCTTTGGCGGCGACGAGGGTGCGCTGTACGACGGCGCCGTAGGTGATGACCGTCAGGTCTTTGCCCTCCCGCACCACTTTTGCTTTTCCGAACGGGATCATGAAGTTCGGGCCAGGGTTGGGCGCCTTGTTGTAGGTCTGGCGATAGAGGTGTTTGTGCTCGAGGAAGAGGACCGGGTCGTCGCAGCGGATCGCGGTGCGCAGCAGGCCATTGGCGTCGAGCGCGTTCGAGGGGCAGATGACCCGCAGGCCCGGCACGGACGTGAACACGACGGCGCCTGTTTGCGAGTGATAGACCGAGCCGCCCTTCAAGTAGCCGCCGTAGGTGACGCGCACCACGACGGGGCAGAAGAAGGCGTTGTTCGAGCGCCAGCGCAGCGTGGCCAGCTCGTTGCGCAGCTGGTGGTAGGCCGGCCAGATGTAGTCGAAGAACTGGATTTCGACGACGGGCTTGAGACCGCGCGTGGCGAGCCCGATTGCGCGGCCCACGATGTTCGCCTCGGCGAGCGGCGAGTTGTAGACGCGGTCGCTCCCGAATTGGCGCTGCAGCCCCCAGGTGACTTTGAACACGCCACCCTTCCCCTTGACCTCCTCGAGGTACTGCTCGCGGCTCGCGTCGGCCACGTCCTGCCCGAAGAGAACGATCCGCGGATCCCGCGTCAGCTCGTCCTTCAGGCACCCGTTGAGCAGATCGACCATCGTCGTCGGGTCGCCCGTGAACTGCGGGTCATCTTCCGTGTCGAACTGCTCCGATGTCGGATCGACATCGGGCGAGTACACGTACAGCAGCGCGCTCTCGGGGGTAGGCTGGGGCGCGACGAGCGCCACGTCGGCGGCGACATTGACCTCTTCATCCACTTGCGCCCGCAGGGCGGCGAGCTCCGCCTCCGTCGCCACGCCCTCGCGAATCAACCGCTTCGGGAAGATTGCCAGACAATCGCGCTTGGCTTCCTCCTCCCGCTCCTTCGGGGTCTTGTAGAGGATCTCGTCATCGGAGAGGGAGTGGGAGTAGGGGCGGGTGACGTGGGCGTGCACCAGCGCCGGTCCCTTGCGCTGCCGGCAGTACTCGGCAGCGTGTACGAGCGCCCCGTAGGACGCGACCGGGTCACAGCCATCCACTTCCAGCACTGAGAGATGCGGGAAGTTGGCCACCAACTTCGAAACCGAGCCACCTGCCGTCTGCACCTCGACCGGGACCGAGATGGCGTAGCCGTTGTCCTCGATGAGGAACAGCACTGGGAGCTTCAGGTTGCTGGCGGTGTTGAGCGCCTCCCAGAACTCTCCTTCGCTGGTCGTGCCGTCGCCCGCCGAGCAGTAGACGACCTCGTCCTCCTTGATCGGTCGCTCCGCGATGGCCTCGAGACGATCGTAGCGCAGCCACGCCTCGGCGCAGCCGACGGCCTGGAGGAACTGAGTCCCGGTGGGGCTCGACTGGCTGACGATGTTGAGCGCTTTATGGCCCCAGTGAGAGGGCATCTGCCGCCCGCCCGAATTGGGGTCGTCTGCGGCGGCGACGGCCGAGAGGAGCATCTCGGTGGGCGTCATGCCCAGCGCCAGGCAGAGGGCGCGGTCGCGGTAGTAGGGATAGAACCAGTCATAGGACGGCCGCAGCACCCGGCCGGCGGCGACGAGGACCGCTTCGTGCCCCGCCCCGGAGATCTGGAAGAAGATCTTGTTCTGGCGTTTGAGCTGGATCTCTTTGTCGTCCAGCCGCCGGGACAGGTACATGACCCGGTAGATGTCGAGCAGGTCGGCCTTGGCGAGGACCTGCTTGGTGGGTCTGGCCTGGGTGCGGGTGCGGGTCGCCATCG
>DASQAH010000310.1:0-4293 GCA_035635835.1 Gemmatimonadales bacterium | reverse complement strand
GAGTGGCCGACCTACGGCGGGGACGCCGGCGGGAAGCGCTACGCGCCGCTCACCCAGATCACCGTAGCCAACGTCTCGAGCCTGCGGCTCGCCTGGGTCTACCGCACCGGCGACCTGTTAGACGGCCGTGGCCGCTTCGAGGCCACGCCACTCCTCGTGGACGGAACGCTGTACCTGGCGACACCCCTCGGACGGGTGATCGCGCTCGATCCAGCAACCGGCACTGAGCACTGGAACTTCGATCCCCACATCGACCTGCACGGCGACTACGGGGACTTTGCCAATCGCGGCGTCTCTACGTGGGTGGACGGAGTCGCCCTGTCGGGAGCGTCATGCCGGCGTCGCATCTACGTGGCGACCGTGGACGCGCGGCTGATCGCCCTCGACGGCGTTACCGGGAAGTCGTGCGAGGATTTCGGCGCCCGAGGAAGCGTCGACCTGACGCGCGGCCTCCTCAACGCGCCGATGTATGCGAGCGAGTACGGGGTCACGTCTCCGCCCGCCGTGGTGGGCGACCTCGTGATCGTGGGGTCGGCGGTGTCGGACAACAAACGCACCGATGCCCCGAGCGGTGTGGTGCGGGCCTACGACGCCCGCACGGGTCGCGAGCGCTGGAGTTGGGATCCCGTGCCGCGCGACAGCGCCGCTCCCGGTTACGATACGTGGCGCGGCCGGTGGGCCCATGCCACGGGCGGGGCCAACGCCTGGAGCGTACTCTCGGCCGACCCCGCAGCCGATCTCGTGTTCGTGCCGACCGGCAGCGCCAGCCCCGACTACTTCGGAGGTGAGCGGCTGGGACAGAACCTGTACGCCAACTCGGTCGTGGCACTGCGCGCTTCGACGGGCGCGCTCGTGTGGCACTTCCAGGTGGTGCACCACGATCTGTGGGATTATGACGTCCCCGCACAGCCGGTCGTCTTCACGCTGCGCCGCGACGGCCGCGAGACTCCTGCGATCGCCGTGGCAACCAAGATGGGGCATATCTTCATCCTTGACCGGCGTACCGGCGCGCCGCTCTTCCCGGTGGAGGAGCGCCCCGTGCCTCACACCGACGTGCCCGGTGAGGAGAGCTGGCCCACGCAGCCGTTCCCACCCCCGGCGTTCCGGCTGGTGCCCGAGAGCCTACCGGCCGCCGATGCGTTCGGCATCACGCCCGCAGCCCGCGAACAGTGCCGTCAGTACATCGCCGCGCGGCGCTCGGAGGGAATCTTCACCCCGCCCTCGCTCCGCGGGATGGTGGTGTTTCCCGGCAACCTCGGCGGATCGAACTGGTCGGGGATCGCGATCGATGAGCGACGCGGGCTAATCGTCGCGCCGACGAACCGGCTGGCGATGGTCGTGACGCTGATCCCGCGTGACTCGTTGCGTGCCGCGAGGATGGCGCACCCCGACATCGAGACCGGACGCATGCGCGGCACGCCGTTCGGCATGACGCGGCAACTCCTCTGGACCGGGGAGCGGGACCGCGGCCTCTGCAACCCGCCGCCCTGGGGCCAGCTGGCCGCGCTGGACCTTGCCGCGGGCCGGGTGAAGTGGCAGGTGCCGCTCGGGTTCCTGCCCTGGCTGGCCGACAAGCCGGAGGCGAGACAGTGGGGATCGCCCGGCGTAGGCGGCGCCCTCATCACGGCCGGTGGTCTCGTCTTCATCGCTGGCACCCTCGACCAACACCTGCGCGCCTTCGATCTCGAGACCGGGCGTGAGCTGTGGAGCACGCCGCTCCCCGCCGGGGGGCACGCCTTGCCGATGACTTACGCCACAGGCGGCCGCCAGTACGTGGTCCTCGCCGCAGGAGGGCACGACCGGCTCCGCACTACATTCGGCGACCACGTGCTGGCGTTCACACTCCCCGGTCCTGGCGCGCCGACGCCGGACACGGTGGCCCGACCGCTCGCGGGCCGGTGGACCGGCGAGTTGCGCATCGAGGAGGACCGGCACCCAGCGACCTTCGCGCTGCGCGCCAGCGGCGACTCGCTGCTTGGCGAGATGCGGCTCGATGACGTCGGGATGACGGGCACCGTCACCGCGAGGCCGAGTGGCAACGCACTGACCTACACCGTGGCGTTCCTCTACCCGGCCAAGCATTGCCAGGGAACGATCGGAGGCACGGGCGAGCAGGCGAACGGGGGACGGCTGCTGGTCGGGACGCTGAGCCTGATCAGTACCTGCGGCGAGCACCCCGAGCCCGGCACCTTCGCGCTGCGGCGGTCGGAGTGACCATGGCGCGCGATCGGCGGACCAAGCTGCTGCTGGACGTGTTCAACCAGGCGTTCTCGGGCCACTCCTGGCATGGCACGCCGCTGTGGGGAGCGTTGCGCGGCGTG
Source organism: Gemmatimonadales bacterium (assembly GCA_035635835.1). Taxonomy (GTDB): domain Bacteria; phylum Gemmatimonadota; class Gemmatimonadetes; order Gemmatimonadales; family GWC2-71-9; genus 13-1-40CM-70-15. The sequence continues at coordinate 1,972 of DASQAH010000310.1, read as the reverse complement.
AGTCCGTCCCTGGCGCTGTGGCGCCCGGGGCGGGGAAGGCACAACATCTGGGAGTTGGTACTCCACACGGCTTACTGGAAGTGCATCGTGCGGCGCCGTTTGCTGGCTGACCCGGCGATCACATTCCCCCGCCCGGGCAGCAACTGGCCTTCGCTTCCCAAGCCCGCTGACGCCGCGGCCTGGGCCAGGGATCGCGCGCTCTTGAAGCACGAGCACTTGTTGCTGCGGAGTGTCATCGCTCGTTTCCACCCCGCTCAGCTCCGGCACCGGGGCTGGCGTTCGCAGTGGAGCAACGCCGCACACATCTACGGGATCGCCTCCCACGACCTCTATCACGCAGGACAGATCCAGCTGCTCAAGCGATTGGCCCGGAAGGAGTGAGGAAGCCATGCAGCAACGTCGACTGGGCACCGAAGGTCTCACGGTCTCCGCGCTGGGGCTCGGGTGCATGGGCATGTCCGACTTCTACAGCGGCCGTGACGACGCCGAGTCGGTCGCCACGATCCACCGCGCGCTCGAGCTCGGCGTCACGCTGCTCGACACCGCCGACATCTACGGCCCGTTTACCAACGAGCAGCTCGTGGGCGCGGCGATCCGGGACCGGCGGGACGGGGTTGTGCTGGCCACCAAGTTCGGCAACGTCCGCGGCGCGGACGGCAGCTTCCTGGGCGTGAATGGCCGCCCCGAGTACGTGCGGCAGTGTTGCGACGCGTCCCTGAAGCGACTCGGCGTGGACCACATCGACCTCTATTACCAGCATCGGGTGGACCGCACCGTGCCAATTGAGGAGACGGTCGGCGCGATGGGGGAGCTAGTGCGCCAGGGCAAGGTCCTCTACCTCGGTCTGTCCGAGGCGTCCCCCGCAACAATCCGCCGGGCCCACGCCGCGTACCCGATCAGCGCCCTGCAGACCGAATACTCGCTGTGGAGCCGCGATCCGGAGGACGAGATCCTGCCGACGTGCCGGGAGCTGGGGATCGGGTTCGTGCCCTACAGCCCCATCGGGCGCGGATTCCTTTCGGGGCGGTTCAAGTCGTTCGACGACCTGCCGCCCGACGACTGGCGTCGTCAGAACCCACGCTTCCAGGGCGCGAACTTCACGAAGAACCTCGACCTCGTCGCGCGAGTGGAGCAGCTGGCGCGAGAGAAGGGATGCACGCCGTCGCAGCTCGCGCTAGCGTGGCTGTTGGCGCAGGGCGAAGACATCGTGCCGATTCCCGGCACCAAGCGGCGGCCTTACCTGGAGGAGAACCTCGGGGCCGAACGCGTAAAGCTTGGCGCGAAGGATCTGCGAGGCATCGAGCAGGTCGCACCGAAGGGCGTGGCCGCCGGCGCCCGCTATCAGGAAGGGGGAATGCGGGCGGTCAACGGGTAGGGACTAGGGGAAACCAATGAAAGCGATCCGTGTGAATGCCCCGGGCGGCGTCGAGGCGCTGCGGCTCGAGGACCTCCCCCAGCCGTCACCGGCGGCCGGTCAGGCGGTGGTCAAGATCGCCGCGGCCGGCGTCAACTTCATGGACGTCTACCAGCGCACCGGCCAGTACAAGACGCCGCTCCCGTTCCCCCTCACGCTGGGGCAAGAGGCGGCCGGCGTCGTGACCGCCGTCGGCCCGGGGGTGAAGGACGTTCGAGTGGGCGACCGTGTCGCCTACACCAGCGTGCAGGGCGCCTACGCCGAGTACGCCGCGGTGCCGGCCGATCGCCTGGTCGCGCTGCCTGACGGGGTGAGCGCCCAACAGGGCGCGGCAGCGATGCTCCAGGGGATCACGGCGCACTACCTGGCGACATCCACTTATCCATTGAAGGCAGGCGACACGTGCCTCGTGCACGCGGCCGCGGGCGGCCTCGGATTGCTGCTGGTGCAGATCGCCAAGCGGTGCGGGGCGCGCGTGATCGGGACCGTGTCGACCAAAGAGAAGGCCGCGCTCGCCCGCGACGCGGGCGCCGACGAGGTGATCCCGTACACGGAACG
>DASQAH010000309.1:0-4908 GCA_035635835.1 Gemmatimonadales bacterium | reverse complement strand
GGCCCCAAGCCAACCCACGCCTTTGGCGGGTCCCATTGGCACCACGTGGTGCCCCCTCCGACGGAGTTCCTCGGCCATCCGGAGCACGACCAGCTCGGCCCCTCCGGGCCCGTCGGACTCCAACCACAGACCGATCCGCAGAGGGTCGGTGCTCCTCGCCCCATCAACCAATCCGCGCTCCCTCCTTCGTCCCGCCAAGGCACCTGTCGTGCCACCAACGCAAGTCTCGTGCGGAGCCGAAGCGCACCACCACGACTGTTGTACTTATGCGACACCCAAGGGCCTTTGCCTCGATGGCGTATGGAGGTACAAGTGCCCGATGGGATTAGCCTGCCCCAGTTCCGCTTGATACGCGGCGGCCCTGCGGTATGATCCTGGCGGAGGGATGGCATTGGGGGCCCGCCCACGCGGGGGGGCTGCGTCTGGGAGTGGGCGGCGGCGTCTTGCATAGATTTGGAGGCTGGTTCATGCGGGCGAGGTATCGAACTGGCGGGGCAAATGCGGCCAATCCGTCAGCCGCGATGTCGTTCCCCGCCGTTGGCCGCGGCCGGTATCGTCGCTCCCCTTCCGTCGGCGCTGGTGCTTCCGCCCGCAGCATCGACCCCCTACGGATCGCCCTCTTCCTCGTGGTGTTTCTCTCCATCGGCCGAATGCACCAGCATTACGCGATCCTGGCTCTGTTCCGTCCCGCGCTCGTGCTGGTGGGGCTTGCAACGGCCCTGGCGCTGCTGCAGCCGAAATACCTGAGTCAGGCACCCGTTCTCAAGACGTGGCCGGCGAAGATCGTTGCCGCGATCGGGGCGATGGCCCTTGCTTCGGCTCCGTTGGGCATCTCGTTAGGCGCATCGGCGACCTTCATCCTCTCCGATTTCTCGAAGACGCTGCTGCTGTTCTTCCTGCTCGTCGCGGCGACCCGGCATGCGCGCGACCTCATCGCCTTCTCCTGGGCCTTCGCGTTGGGCTGCGCCTTTCTGGTCTACCTGTCCCTGTTCTTCTTCCAGGTGTCGAGCTTTGGCGGCGTTGGGCCGGCGCGACTCTGGAAGATGTACATGTATGACGCCAACGATATCAACTCCATCCTCGTGATCGGCTTTGGCCTCGTCGCGCTGCTTGTCCAGACGTGCACCGGTGCCTCCCGGTATGCAGCCATCATCCTGATGCTGGGTATCGGAGCCGCGACCGCACGATCCGGTTCCCGCGGAGGTTTCCTCGGATTCGTTGTGGTCGGCGCAGCCCTGCTGGTAACGTTGAACCGGGTGTCCCTCGCTAAGCGCGTGGGCTTCGTCGGTATGATCGGCCTTGGTCTCGGCCTGTTCGCGCCCTCGGGCTACTGGGATCAGATGAAGACGATCCTCACTCCGAAGGAGGACTACAACTGGTCTGCCGAAGACGGACGTAGGCAGATCTTTAATCGGGGCGTGGGTTACATGATGGAGTATCCGATCGGCGGGTTGGGGATCGGCAACTTCCCGCGCGCCGAATGTACGATCAGTTCCAAGGCCGAAAACCACGCCATCAACACCGGGCTCACCTGCACTGCCCCACACAACACGTATCTTCAAATCGGCGCTGAATTGGGAATCCCCGGCCTGATCTTGTGGCTGGTAATGATCTTCGGGGGAATCGTGAAGCTGCGTACCCTCGCGAAGCGCCTGCCGCGTAACTGGGAGAGCGGAGATTCTGAGGCGCGCTTCCTGTTCCACGCGCCAAGATACCTCACCGTCTGCCTGACCGGCTTCGCGGTCACCAGCTTCTTCGTGTCCCACGCCTATCTCGACCCCGTCTACCTTCTCATGGCGCTAATGGCAGGGACCTACACGGCCGCGGCGGAGAGGATCCGGCGCGAACGACCGGGCACCGTGCAGGCCCAGCTCACAATGAGACCTGCGACGACCCCCACGTGCCATTAGTGACCTGACGCCTAGCTGATGGCGTCGGGGGCACGGCCCCCCGGCGTAATGCCCCAAGCCAGTGGAGAACAGCGCCCGCGAAGGGATGCGATCAACCAATGACGCCGACCGAACTCGTCTATCGTGTCCTGCGCCTCACGGGAGTCGTTAGTCTGAGCCGCCGCCGGCAGGCTCACGGTGTGGTTTTCTGCTACCACAACGTCGTGGCAGATAGTGAGCCCCTGCCGAACAACGGGCTGCATATGCACCAGTCGCAGTTCGAGCGGCAGGTCGAGTGGATCGGCAGCCACTTCGACGTGATCCCGTTGCGGGACCTTGTCGATCGGGTCGGGGGTAGGCAATCCGTGCGCGGCGTGGCGGCCCTCACGTTCGACGATGCGTACCGGGGCTTCTTCAATCATGCGCTTGGGGCCCTTCGGGCCTTGCGACTCCCGGCGACCGTTTTCGTGGTTTCCGACGCCGCTGCTGCCCCGGCTGGGTTTTGGTGGGATCATCCGGCGACGCGCGACGACGGCGACGGCAGCCGACGCGAACGTTGGCTCCGAACGCTTCAGGGCGATGCGCGACGCATCCTGGACGAGGTTGCCGCATCTCCGAACTGGCACCCACCCGCCGACTTACTCCCCGCTGATTGGAGTGCCATTCGGGCAGCCAGCGGTTCGGATCTCGACGTGGGCGTCCACTCGGCGAGTCACCGCGTCTTGCCTACATTGTCCGACGACGAGCTCAAGGGCGAGATGGTGGAATCGCGTGAACGAGTGCGCGCTGCCACAGCGCGCGCCGCCGACCTGTTCGCTTATCCCTATGGGTGGTGGGACCACCGCGTGCAACGGGCTGTACGCGATGCAGGTTACGCAGGCGCCGTGACGTTGGACTATGGATTCAATAGGTCGGGGTGCGATCCATGGCGCGTGCGCCGCATCAACGTGCCGGCCGGGATCGGTGATGCCCCATTTGAGGCTTGGGCCTCCGGCCTGGCCCTACGCGCTGCTTTCTCGTGAGCTGACCGGTCACCGTCGTGCAGCCGGCGGACTGCAGACGCAAGCTATTGGGAAGACTGGGCTTCCCAGCTACGAGACGCAATGGGGGGGTCCGCGGCGGCCTGTGTCGCCCATGCAACATCGACGGGCGAGGGCACCGTTCTTGCTTCTGGGGAGACGCCAATGTGCGGGATTCTCGCGCTATACAATCTGGACGGGAAGCCGGTTGATCCCGATCTCGTGCGCCGCCTCCGCGACGTCATGACCCATCGCGGTCCGGACGACGCTGGCCTCTACACCGACGGGCCACTCGGCCTGGGCCATCGCCGCCTCTCCATCGTGGACCTGACGCCGTCCGGCCACCAGCCGATGTGCAACGAGGACGGGTCGGTCTGGCTGGTGTTCAACGGCGAGGTCTACAACTACGTGGAGCTGGTCGTCGAGCTCGAGCGGCGGGGGCATCGCTTCCGCTCGCGCACCGACAGCGAAGTCATCATCCACCTATACGAAGAGCTCGGGCCGAAGTGCGTCGACCAGCTCAACGGCATGTTCGCTTTTGTCATCTGGGATACCCGCACGAGGACGCTGTTTGGCGCCCGCGACCGCGCGGGGATCAAGCCGCTGTACTACTACACCAACGCCGCGCGATTCGTCTGCGCGTCGGAAGTCAAAGCCATTCTCGAGCACCCCGCCGTTCCCCGCGCGCCCGATCCCGAAGGCATGGCGGGATGGCTGTTCTCGGGCGCGCCGACGGGAGGGCGCACGCTGTTCGCCGGCGTCCGCCAGCTCGAGCCGGGACACGCGTTCCGGGTGGCGGACGGTCGTCTCACCACGTGGAAGTATTGGGACGTGGAATACCGCTACGATCACGCGCGCACCCTCGACGATACTGTGGAGGAGCTGGCACACCTCGTGGATGACGCCGTGCGGATTCACTGCCGCAGCGACGCGCCCCTGGGTTGCCACCTGAGCGGGGGCCTCGACTCGAGCACGGTGGTCGCCCTGACCAGCCGCCACCGCCAGCCGGTGAAAACCTTCTCGATCAGGTTCGCCGAGGGCGGACCCTACGACGAGTCGCCGTACGCGCGCGCCGTGGCCGAGCACGTGGGCGCCGAGCGTTTCGTCGCGACGCCGACCGCAGCGGACTTCATCCGCTTGCTGCCGAGTTTGATCTGGCACATGGACGCGCCGCTCATGCCCACCAGCGCGTTCTCGTACCATACCGTGTCCGCGCTGGCCAGCGGGCATGTCAAGGTGTCGATGACGGGCCACGGCGGCGATGAGGTCTTCGCCGGGTATCCTGCGCAGTTCCAGGCAGCGTACGGATCGACGGCGATGTTCAACGGCCTCGGCGGCCTGGGCTATCGCACCAGCGCCCTGAGCCGCGTGCGCATGGCTTTGCGTCGTCACGGGCTCCTCGGCATGGCAGGCCGGCTGGTGCGCCGCGCCCTACCCGCCCCGCGTGGCGCCGAAACCCTGGAGCACCTCTGGGTGCGATCGCATTGCGCGGGTACACCGGCGGACGACCCGCTGCTCCACCCTGAGCTGCTGCACGCGATCGGCTCATACGACCCGGTCGACGAGTATCTCGCGCCGCTGCGCACAGCCACGACCTCGGAAGTGCTGGACCGCTGTCTGTATCACGATTTGCGGCACTACCTGCCGATCCTACTGCACGCCGAGGACCGGGTGAGCATGGCGGTCTCGCTCGAGTCGCGAGTGCCGTTGCTGGATCATCGCATCATTGAGTTCCTGGCCACCGTGCCGCCCGCACAGAAGACCGCGGGCATGAGGCCGAAGGCGCTGCTGCGGCTGGCCGCCCGGCGCTGGCTGCCCGCGATGGTCATCGACCGCCGCGACAAGGGTCCATTTGCCGTTCCGACCAATCGCTGGCTTTCCCGTGAGCTGGTGCCGCTGACGCGCCAGGTCCTGCGGTCGCGCTCGACCCTCGAGCGGGGCGTGTTCGATCCCCGCATGCTCCGCAACGGTCTCGTCGAGCAGATCTCGCCGTGGGTGGC
>DASQAH010000308.1:0-2233 GCA_035635835.1 Gemmatimonadales bacterium | reverse complement strand
GGGGGACCTGGAGTCCGAGCATGTCGGCGAGCCGCGCGACAAACCATTGAGTGGTCGACCCCCGGTCGACCTCCCGGTCGCCAGAATGGGTGATCCAGTCTTTGACGGTGACCTCCATGCCGGCCGCAAGGCGGGAGGCGTCCATGAAGCCGTACGACCCGGCGGAGCCGTGGATCTTGTGAGACTCCCGCTGCAGGGCTTCGAGTGCCTCGCGATCGTTCCCGGCGATGGCAAGGCGCTCTGCGATCGCGGCAAGTGCACCCAGCACGGTCCGCATCCCCGCCAGGTACTCCTCCCGGAGCCCAGGGGGCAGGTCGCCCGCGTCCAAGGGGTCCCTCACAAGCCTAAGATGGGGAATGGGGCCGCCGAAATGCCATAGCGCGCCTGACCGCCGCTTCCCCCGGAGCCAGTTGCGGCGTATGCTGGCCCGATGCCCGCCGGCTCCGCCCCCGACGCGGTCGGTCAATGCTTCACCTGCCGCTGGATGCGCTCGACCACCACCCGGCGCGGCTCCACATTCTTCCGGTGCGCCCGCGCTGAGGCCGACCCCCGGTTCGTGCGGTACCCGGCCCTGCCGGTGCGTGACTGCCCCGGCTACGAGGACGCGATGCTATTCGTGGTGTTGCTGCAGTACACCCAGCCGTTGGACGCCGTCAACGCGGTGCGTGCCGAGCACCTCCGCCACTTGGAGGCGTACGCGGCGCGCGGTGTAATCCACGCCTGGGCGCGACGCGAGCCCCCGACCGGCGGGCTGTTCATCGCAACCGCGCCGGATCGCGCCACGCTGGAAGCGGTGGTGGCCGAGGATCCGTATGTGCGAGCCGGCGTCGTGGTCGCCGAGATCGTGGAGGTTCCACAGCAGAACGTGCGCGGGGCGCTGCACACGTAGCGGAGATCCAGAAGGTGCATTCTATGTACCGTGGGCGCCGTCGGTTAAAGTCGCCCTATTGCAATGTGTCAGCGCAGTCCCCACCTTGATGCGCGCCCGCCCCCCCACATCCCGAGGCACACGTGGTCGAGACGCGTGCGCTAGATCGCGCCAAATCGTTCTTCTTCCGCCACTTCGAGCGGATCTTCGTCCTCCTGCTGGTCGCCTCACTACTCGGCATCCACTACGCGGTCGAGCAGAAGCTGGCGTTCCTGAGCTTCTATTATCTGGCGACGATTATCGCGGGGTTTTACGGTGGACGTCGCTTGGCCGTGATGTCGGGCGTGTTCATCGTCGTCCTGGTGTTTTTCTTCCAGGGGATCGTCGGCTTGGAGATGCTGCCCGGCTTCTACCCGGACGCCTTGCTCACGTTGGTCCCGTGGGCCGGGTTTCTCATCCTTACGGGGTACGTCGTGGGGCGGCTCGCGGAAGACCGGCAGCAGCGGCTCAACGAGGTGAAGAACGCGTATCTGGCGACGTTGGAACTACTCACCTTCCACATCGAGTCGACGGAACGACACCAGCAGGGGCACAGTCACCGGGTGTCCCTGGTGGCGACGGCGATTGCGCGCGAGCGCAAGCTCCCGGAGGAAGACGTCGAGAACTTGCGCGTGGCGGCCTTGCTCCACGAAGTCGGGACGCAGGACCAGCGCCTGCTGCGGCTACTCTCCAAGTCGGTGACGAGCGGGGCGGTGCCGGTGGCGGTGGCGATGCGCGGGGCGGCCTTGATCATCGCCGAGTACGGGCACTATTACGAGATCGTGGGGGAAGACTGGGACATCGAGGCGCTGCCGATTCCCGAGACGGTGCGCATCCTCGCGGTGGCCGACGCGTTCGAGACGCTGCAGATGGCGACGCCGGTGCGGGCCGCGTTTCCCAAATGGAGCGCGCTTGAGGAAGTGGAGAAAGGGGCGGGGAAGACCTTCGACCGCGAGGCGGTCCGGGCGCTGCGGGTGGTGGCCGGGCGGCCGGAGGTCACGGCCTCCCAGGAGCTGCGCGTCGTCTGATCAGGAGGGCGGGAGTAACCCGGGCTGTTTGCGGCCGCTCGCGACGCCGCCGGCGACTCCCACACCGAAGGCGATGGCCGTCCCCAGCGTGATTACGGGCAGGGCAGTGACTGGGAGCGCGATGGCGGTCGCCACTGCTCCCGCGATCCACGGTGCGGCCGGTTTCTGGATGGCGTCCACGTAGCGCAAGCGCCGCCGCACAAATCCCCGCGTGAAAACGAAACCGGCGCCGAGAGCGGCCGCGCCGACCAGCAGTCCGATGATCATGAGTGTTCCTTTCCTACCGCCATACGCACCT
>DASQAH010000307.1:0-2036 GCA_035635835.1 Gemmatimonadales bacterium | reverse complement strand
CGGCATGAAGTTCCAGGGCCACGTGAAGCATGCGATGCCGATCGTGGAGGACGTCCTCGCCGGCTTCGCCGTCCACGTCGCGCGCGACGACGGCGTGTCGCCGGTGCTGCGGCTGGACGCGATCGGTCGTCACGAGGTCGGCTCCGGATCGGCGCCGCTCGCGGTCATGAAGGCGCTCTACAGCGAGCCGCTGGAGCGTGTCGGGCTGACGCTGCTCGACGTGGACCGGTTCTCACTCGAGCTGCACAACCCCGAGGCGACGGAGCCGGCAGGAAGCGGCAACGTCCCGCTCAACAACTACCGGACGCTGGCGAGTCTCGCCGTCGTCCAGAAGCTGATCGCCCGTGAGGGCATCGACGACTTCGTCCGCACGCGGGGCATGCCGGGGTTCTCGCCGACGCAGGGGCACATCGCCTCCGCGATCCCGTACCTCGGCCACGCGCGTCGCGGGCTGACTGAAGGCAACCTCACACGCACGATGTTCGCGGGAAAGGGCAGCCTGTTCCTTGGTCGAATGACGCAGCTCCCGGACGGGCTCTCGCTCGTCCTGGAGCGCAACGGATAGAGAAAGGGGCGAGAAAGCATGGAGCTCAGAGGGAAGAAGGTCATCGCGCTCGGCGAGCGCGACGGCGTGCCGGGCCCGGCGGTGGCGGAGTGTGCCAAGCGGGCGGGCGCCGAGGTCGTGTTGACGCTGACCGCCTGCTACGTCTGAACGGCGGCTGGCGCCATGGGCCTGGAGGATCAGGCGGCGGTGAAGCGGGTTGCCGACGAGCATGGGAGCGACGTCGTGGTTCTGCTCGGGACTCCCGATGCGGAGAGCACGCAGACGCTCGCCCAGACCGTCGTCGCCGGCGATCCCTCCTACGCGGGCCCGTTGGCCGGAGTCCCGTTGGGGCTCCCCGTGTTCCACGTGTTCGAGCCGGAAGTCCGTGACCAGGTGCCGGCCGACGTGTACGAGGCTCAGGTCGCGCTCATGGAGATGAGCCTCGACCGCGACGCCATCCTCGCCGGGTTGCGCGAGGCGCGGCGGGCCGCCGCGACAACATCATAGGAGGCCGAAATGAACAACAAAATGGGATTGTCGATTCTTGCGTCAGTCGCGGTGCTGTTGCTCGGCGGGAGCACCGGAGGGCAAGCACAACAGACCGAGATGAGCTTCTTCGTCACTAGCACCGGCCCCGGAAAGGGCGGGGACCTCGGCGGTCTCTCCGGGGCGGACCAGCGGTGCCAGTTGCTCGGTGGGGCCGCGGGCGCGGGCACCAAGACCTGGCACGCGTATCTGAGCACCCAGGGAACCGGCGCGGTCAACGCGCGCGACCGTATCGGCCGCGGTCCCTGGCAGAATTCCAAGGGCATCGTCATCGCGAAGGATCTGGCCGAGCTGCACGGCAAGAACGACATCACCAAGCAGACCGCCCTGACTGAAAAAGGTGAGATGGTCAACGGGCGCGGCGATACGCCGAACATGCACGACATCCTGACCGGCTCCCAGCCGGACGGCACGGCGTTCGCGGCCGGCGAGGATCGTACCTGCGGCAACTGGACGAAGAGCGGCCAGGGGGCGGCGGTGGTCGGCCATCACGACCGGCAGGGTTTGCGCGACGACGATGCGTCGAAGTCCTGGAACTCGTCGCATCCCTCACGCGGACCGGATGGGGGCTGCAGTCAGAACGATCTGAAAAGTACCGGCGGCAACGGCCTGTTCTACTGCTTCGCCACGAAGTAACCGGTGCGACATGACCAGGGAGACACAATGACTGCTCGCGAAGCGTTCAACACGAATACAGCCGGCGCGATGGCCGGCATCGCCTTTACCGGGTGCGATCTGCTCGGTGCCGCGCGGGCCCGGGCACGAGCCCAGGCGCGGCCAGCCGCGCGAGGGAAGGAGCAAGCGAGGCCGGCCCAGCGACGCCTGGAAGCGGTGGCGACCAGCCGGCGCCGCCAGGTGGTGGTGGCCGGTCGCCGCGTGAAGACGATCGACGTGCACGCGCACTGCGTGATACTGGAGGCGTATGCCCTGCTGGGCCTGAAGGTGG
>DASQAH010000306.1:0-5377 GCA_035635835.1 Gemmatimonadales bacterium | reverse complement strand
ATTGCGTCCGCGACCCCGAGAAGGCGCTCCAATCGAAGACTGATTTCCTGCGGAGGATTGTCGGCGCAATGTTTCTGGGCGTGAACTCCAAGTGCGCCCACCACCCGGTCAGGCGATGGGCAGCGGTCCTCAGTGGGACTGGCGGTCTCTAGCTAGGCGTCAGAGTCGCCACGCTTATTGATGGCCGAAGGCAGCGCGGCAATCACGGATCGCAATGGACAGCCCCTTCACACCCTCAGGTAGCGTGACCATCCGACGACTCACCCTTGCGGCGCCTCGAATTCGGTAGCCCGCTTCCGCAGGTACATTTCCATCTTCGGACCGTACTGGTCGGCATGTGCGTGGACGAAGTCCGCAGCTTTGCGATAGTACTCCGACGCACGGGCGCGGTCGCCGCGCGCTGCATAGACCATCGCCAGACGTTCCAGTCCATCGTGCACGTCTGGATACCGCGCGAGGAGATCGTGTGCGGCCTGTTCGGCCTCGTCTAGTCGTCCCGCATCGAGCAGGTCGATGACGCCGTTCGACGCGTCGTCGAGGCCATCATCCTCGGGGCCGATCGCCGCGTATGTCACGGGGCCTCCGGCCTGACGCGCAAGTGCTGCCGCGTGTGCGGCGGCCACGCGGTCGGCGGCGACGCGCTCCACCGCCGCCGCTTCGTCACGCGGGAGACAGCAGCGCTTGTATTTCTGGCCGCTGCCACACGGACACGGGTCGTTGCGTCCCGTTTTGGCCATTGTCCCCGTCTTGGAGGACCACCGTTGTACACCAGTCTGCTCACCGATACGAAGTGGTTCGACGCGCTCGCTGAAATCGACCAGGAGCTCGCCGGTACGGCTCAGACCCGCGGCTGCCTCCTCTGCGGAGGGCGACTCGATCATGCGGACTACCCGCGCAAGCCACGCGGCGGCCCCGCGACGCTGAGTGCCGCCTACGAGAAGCGCACGAGTTTCTGCTGTGACGAGTGTCGCACGCGGCTGACGCCTGTCTCGGTGCGCTTCCTCGGCCGCCGGGTGTACCTCGGCGCGGTCGTGCTGCTGGCGTGTGTGCTGCGGCAGGGACCGACGCCCTGGCGGGTGGCGCGCTTGCACGCGTTGCTGGGCGTGAGCGCGAGGACGCTGGCGCGCTGGCACCGGTGGTGGCGAGACGACTTCATGCACACCGCCTTCTGGAAGGCCGCCCGATCCCGGTTCGCGCGGCCAGTTGACGCCGACGATCTCCCGCGCGGGCTCCTCGAGCGCTTCGGCGGCGAGGCCGTCGCGCAGGTGGTGGCGACGCTGCGTTTTCTCAGTCCGTTGACGACGACGTCGGCGGGCACGCTGCGTGAGGCTCGCGCCTGACCCGCAGAGGATGCGTCTTGCCGCAGCCCCACCGATGCCGTCTGATCGCGCCATCGAGGCGGGCGGCCCGATCAGCGGGCGATCGCCGGGAGGCCGCGCGATGGCAAGCGACGAGGATGCGGGACGGCGGCACGACCAATGGGCGCATCTGCGCTTCGCGGTCATCGGCGCGCTCTTGGCGGCCCCGCCCAAGAAGGGCGATCTCCAGCCGGCGCTCACGGCGCTGGCGGCACGGGCGTGGCAGCATCCGATCCGCGGCGAACCGGTGCGCTTCGCGTTCTCGACGCTGGAGCGCTGGTACTACCACGCCCGCCACGCCGCCACGGACCCCGTGGGCCGGTTGCGCCGCCGGCTGCGGCGTGATGCCGGGCAGCAGCCGTCGATCGGCGAGCGGCTGCGCGAGGCGGTGCGGGCGCAGTATGCCGCCCACCGCAGTTGGAGTTATCAGCTCCACGTCGACAATCTCCGCGTCCTCGTCGACGCGGACGCGACGCTCGGCCCCCTGCCGTCGTACGCGACGGTGCGGCGCTACATGCAGACGCAGGGCCTGCTCCGCCAGCGGCGGCGCACCGCGCGGGACCGGCCCGAGCTCGATCGCGTCGATGCATCCCGGCAGCCGCGCGAGGTCCGCAGTTATGAAGTCGAGTACGTGGGCGGGCTCTGGCACGCCGACTTCCACCACGGGAGCCTCAAAGTCCTGACGGCGTCGGGCGCGTGGGTCACGCCGGTGCTCCTGGCGTTTCTCGATGATCGCTCGCGCCTCTGCTGTCATGCGCAGTGGTATCTCGCCGAAACCGCCGAGACGTTCGTGCATGGGCTGTGTCAGGCGATCCAGAAACGCGGGCTGAGCCGCGCCTTGCTCACCGACAACGGCGGGCCGATGACCGCGGCCGAAACGCGCGAGGGCCTCGAGCGGCTCGGCATCAGCCACGCGACCACACTGCCTTACAGTCCGTACCAAAACGCGAAACAGGAAATTTTTTGGGCGCAAATTGAAGGCCGGCTGCTCGCGATGTTGGAAGGCGTGGCCGCCGATCTCCGGCTGGAGGTCCTCAATGAAGCCACCCAGGCGTGGATCGAACTCGAGTATCACCGCACTCAGCATTCGGAGACGAAGCAGACGCCGCTCGCCCGGTTTCTCGCCGGCCCGGACGTCCTCCGCCCCAGTCGGTCGTCCGACGCCTTGCGCACGGCGTTCACCACCGAGCAGACGCGCGCGCACCGGCGCTCCGACGGCACGATCACCGTCGAGGGCGTGCGCTTCGAGGTGCCGGCGCGGTTCGCGCATCTGCCACGCCTGACCATCCGCTACGCGCGGTGGGACCTCGCCTCCGTGCTGGTGTGTGAGCGGCGCACCGGCACCGTGCTGGCCCCCGTGTACCCGCTCGACAAAACCCGCAACGCCGACGCGGTGCGCCGGCCCCTCACGCCGACGTCCCCCGTGACGGCGCCGCCGGCTGCCGCCGGTGTCGCGCCGTTACTGGACTCGCTCCTGCGGCAGTACCGCGCCACCGGGCTGCCGCCCGCCTATCGGCCCACCGACGACACCCCGAAGGAGTAACCCATGACGAAGAAACTGCTCCAGCTCTACGGCCTCAAGTGGAATCCGTTCGCGCCCGACGTACCGACCGAGGCCTTGGTCGCCACGCCCCGGATCGAGAGTTTCGGCTGGCGCGTCGAGCACCTCGCGCGCGAGGGCGGCTTCGCCGCGGTGTTCGGCGACCCCGGCACCGGCAAGTCGGTCACCCTCCGCCTGCTCGCCGCGCGCCTCACGGCCCTGCGCGATGTGGTCGTCGGCGTCGTGACCCGCCCCCAGGCCGGCGTGGCGGATTTTTATCGCGAGCTCGGCCACCTCTTCGGCGTCGCCCTCAGCCCCCACAATCGCTGGGCGGGGGCCAAGGCCTTGCGCGACACGTGGCTCGCCCACATCGACGCCACGATCTTTCGTCCGGTCCTGCTCGTGGATGAAGCGCAGGACGTGCGCACCGACGTGTTGACCGAGCTGCGGCTGCTCGCCAGCGCTGACCTCGACGCGCGCGTGATCCTCACCGTCGTCCTGGCCGGTGACCGCCGGCTGCAAGACCGCCTTCGCGACATCGATCTCGTGTCGCTCGACAGTCGGCTCCGTGTGAAGCTCCTCCTCGACGCCGCTTCGCGCGACGAGCTGGCGCAGTGTCTGCGTCACGCGCTCGAGGCCGCGGGCAATCCGCGCCTCATGACGCCGGGCCTCGGCGACACCCTCGTCGATCACGCCGGCGGCAATCACCGCACGCTCATGGCGCACGCCCACGAGCTGCTCCTCGCCGGCGCCGAGCGCGACCGCCCGCAACTCGACGAGCAGCTCTTCTTCGACCTGTTCACCCCGGCGCCGGCCGAACGGCCCCGCGCCCGCGCGGCCCGCCCGCGATGACGACGCCCACCCTGCCGGTGACCCGCGCGTCCGAGCTGCCCGTGTGTCCCCCCGAGCACGCGTGGCTGATCCACGACCTCTGGGCCAGCGAAGCGGTGGGCATCGTCGGCGGCGAGCCCAAGTGCGGGAAGAGTTTCCTCGCCCTCGATATGGTCGTCGCCGTCGCGGCCGGCGTGCCGTGTCTGCGGCGCTTCCCCGCGGCGCAGTGCGGCCCCGTGCTGCTCTATGCCGCGGAGGACGCCTTGCACGTGGTGCGGACCCGGCTCGAGGGGATCTGCCGCGCGGCGGCCGTGACGCTCACCGATCTGCCGATCCACGTCATCACGGCGCCGAGCCTCCGGCTCGATCTCGCCGAGGATCGCCAGCAGCTGCAGACCACTGTCGCCACGCTGCGGCCCGTCCTCCTCGTCCTCGATCCCTTCGTGCGGCTCCATCGCATCGACGAGAACGCCTCCTCCGAGGTCGCCCCGTTGCTCGCCTACTTGCGCGAGCTGCAACGGCGTTTCGCCCTTGCCGTCGTGCTGGTCCATCACGCGCGCAAAGGGGCGGGCCGGATCCGCGGCGGCCAGGCGCTGCGCGGCAGCTCGGAGCTCCACGCCTGGGGCGACTCGAATCTCTATCTGCGCCGCGTCGACGAGCGGCTCCTCCTCAGCATCGAGCATCGCGCGGCGCCGTCGCAGACCGGCCTCCCGCTCGCGCTCCGCGGCGACCGCGACGCGCTCGCCTTGGCGATCGTCGACGCGGCGCCGACCCCGCCGACCCCGTCCTCATCGCCGATCGACACACTCGAGGCGGTGCTCACGCACACCGATCGGCCTTTCACCCTCGCCGAACTCCGCCACGCCTGCCGCATGCGCACCGCCAAGGTCTGCCACGCGCTGGCGGCCCTCACCGCGCAAGGCCGCGTCCACAAAACCGCCGCGGGCTACCAGCTCACCGCGTCGTCGGAGATGGCCGGTGATCGGTTTCCCGCGATCCCTCTACACGAGTCGGGAAACGGAAACGGGTAATGCCGCTGCGCCCTCGCGATCACGGCCGATCGCCCACCAGCTCCAGGCCTCGGTGTCACAGGGCCTGACCCAGGCGCCTCGCCTCCGGGGGGGATAGGGCTCCGCTGGCGAGCGACCCGAGCACCGCGGAGGACTCGCGCAGGACGATGGGCCGGCGCTTCTCACGCGCCGGCCCGTAGCCCGGGCCGATCGATCACGGATTGTCCTGGAGGGAGCCAATGCGATAAACGCATGCCCGATTCCAGGAAATACTCCCGACAGTCAGGGAACGCGTCCATCAATTTCTGTGACCGGAGCACCATCAAAAACCGTGCTCACGCTCATGGCGCGGGCCGGGCGCGAACGCCCTTCGGGAGTCGCAGCTTTGATTTTTCGTCAACGCTCAGCAGCCCGAACTTGCCGGCGGCGAAGTCGCGGAGAGCCATCAGCCGTTGTTGACCATCGACGATCTCGTATTTCTTCGACGGCGCTTCGTCGAGACCGGGCGCGTGTGTCTCGTGCAGGAAGAGCGCAGGCACAGGATACGCCCGGAAGATCGAATCGATGAATGCCGCCTTTTGCAGTTCGGTCCAGGCTTCCCCGCGTTGATACTCCGGGTTCCGCAACAAGGAACCGGC